>RFNX01000426.1 GCA_009926905.1 Flavobacteriales bacterium | reverse complement strand
CAAATTAGCGTTATCAATAATAGCGCTTCTTGATTGAATAAACTGATAATCAAATGGATCGAATCTAAAACCAGAAGTTGGACGCTTGGTCAAAATGTCGTAATGAGCAAAGAATGAAGCTTGATCTGAAATTGGGAACGAGAATGCGATACGCGGCATTACGTTCACTTGAGCTTTATAATCTTCGAATGCGTTTGCATTAGGCGTTGTTAATGATGGATCCACCAACCATGGCGCAATTCCTGCAGCTCCTTTAATTACTTTTGGATCTTCAATTGGTGTACCAGTGGCATTATACCAATTTGTACCTGTTCTAAATCCATTTATTGCAGTTGGATTGTTTACATCGTTTACATAAACAACATAATCGTCACCAACACTTTCAGGAATGTTAACCCAAGCATATTGATTAGGGTCACTTTCTTTTAATGCACGAGCTTCTTTCGCTGTTTTAGCATTATAGAATAAGTATGGGTCTTTTAATACAGGTTGATTGGCATCAAAAACGTCAACACGCACACCTACGTTGAAAACGATGTCTTTAAATGCAAATTTATCCATGATATAACCAGCAATATAAGTTGGCTGGAATGCACCTACAAAACGTTTGTAATTTCCATTTTTATCGTATTCATTAAAATATTTATTGATATCCGTTGCTCCACGAACTTTTGCTCCAGTGTGATCAAAACCCCAATATGAAACAAAAGAGTTACCTCCATTTAATAATTCATCAGGTGAGAACATATCATACTGAAACAAAGACGGATCGTATTTGTCTATATCAACAAAATCACTTCCAGCCGGGTTTAAACCTAACTTATTTCTTAAATTATAGTCAAAAAATGATTGATTATCGTTATTTAACTGACCGCCGTATTCGCCTGTTCCAGAAGTCGATGCGTAACCAGAATTAAGTCTATCATAAGTTATTGCTTTGAATGAACCAGAATCAGAAACAACACCACTGTTTAAATCAAGTTCTCTGATATGAAAGTTTGCTAATTGACGAGCAATTGACCAAATTCCAATTGGTCCATTTGTTCCACCTCCTGTTGTTGTTCCAGAAGTCCAACCTCGGTCAATACGTTGCTCGTATTCAAATCCTAAAGAAATACTGTGGTCTCCAATAACAACTGCACCTGCACCTGTAACACGAAATTGATCATTTTCAGTTTTTCCAAAGAAGTTGTAAGGTGTACCAATATTGCTCCAAATTCCATAAACACTTGACGGGGAATCACCATTTCTTAAAGCATTTCCTTGTTGAATTTGAAATAAATTTTCATAGTGACCAATTGGTGAACCGTTGTAAATGTTATAGTATTGAGTAGTAATTGATGCCAAAGTTGCATTTGTTTCAGAAGGTGTGAATTTAACTTCAATATCTTTGAAACCATTGTGAACATAAGTCTGTGTTGCTGGATCAAATTCATAAGAAGGTCTTCTTGAAGTTTCAAAAGTTCCAACATGACCGTAATTAAAAATATTATATTGATGTTTTGGATCATAAACATCTCTTTTTGATTTTGTGTAATCAACCATGATATTATACAAGGCTGACTTTATTTTAGAACTACTTCCTTCTTTATCGTTGTTAAAACGTTGTGTTAAACGACCAAAAACTCGATAATCGAGAGATTTAGAAACACCAAAGTTTTGGAAGTTTAACAATGAACCTGCATAAGAATAGTTACTTCCATTGTTATAGTTCAATGAACCACCAAATTGTAAGTTTACAGAGGGACCAGTATTTACATCAATTTTTGCTTGACCAGAAAAATCTGTAGATCTTGCATTCATTCTCCAAGCAACTTTTTCAAAATCACTTTCTCTTAAGAACAGAGCATTATGGAATGTTCCGAATCCAGTTGATGTAGGTCGAAGTGGGTTTGCTATCAACTCATCGCGTACATCTTTTTTAATTCTATATCCTCCATCTGCTAATGGACGGCTATCTAATTGATCTGTGAAGTTAGCTGAAACTAGAAAACCTAATCTTGGTTTTGTTTTCTTGCCTGTAGAATCTCTTTGCATTAATAATGGCCCAGATAACATTCCTTCAAATAGGTTGTAACCATATTTATCCAAACCAAAAACTTTACCATCATAACCATCTTTGTCTGCTCCTTTAAAGTAAACTCCAGAAGTTACAACCTCTGCACTTCCAAAATAAGTTGCTGATGGACCTCTAGTTGTAATGGAAATGATACCACCCGTTACGTCACCGTAATTAGCTGGAACACCACCTGTAATTACAGAAACTTCTTCTAAAGCTGATTTTGGTAAGTTTGCTGAACCACGGACTTTAATACCGTCTATATAAAAATAAGTACCATCTGAACGCGAACCACGAACTGAAATTTCTCCTGAACCTTCGTTTGTGTTTACACCACCAACTGTTGATGCAACACCTGCTGCAGAACGAACAGGTAATCTTGAGATATCTTCTCTTGTTACTGTAGCTCCTGATGCTCCACCATCTTTATCAATTAATGGCACACGGTATGCAACAATTTTTACCTCTTCTAAATCTCGGATTAACTGTGGTTTTGACAAAACCAAATTGTCCAAGAATGTAATCTTATCAGGTGAAATTGCAACACCTGTCACAACAGATGGTTGGTATCCGTCAGAGTTTCTTACTTCGATGTCATAAGAACCTGGCTGAACACCATTAATTTGAAATTTCCCATCCAAATCGGTTACAGCACCACCTTTTATAGTACCATTTTGTTTTAACAAAACCTTACTTGAAGGAAGTGGCTCACTCGAAGTTTCGTCTTTTACCGTACCTTTAACAGTACCCAAACCAGATTGAGAGAATACATAAGTGCTTGACAACAATACACTTAATAATAATATTTTAAGCTTACCCACCATAATTATGCGTATAAAATGTTATAGTTTTTGCAAATTTAAGCTTGTAAATATAGAAAAATTCGAATTGCAAAGCTTCATGTTAAAAAAAATTAAATTGAAATTAATTTAACATCTTTGCCTGTAACATTTGAATTCAACAAATAAATACTTGATAGTTAGATGCAAAAAAGTTTCAATTCCATAAAAACAAACCATGAAGATTTTGTTAAAATTTTTGTTGAACAAAAAAAGAAAGAGAATCATCCGAATTTAATTGGAGGTGAAAAATCTTTTTTTGAAAAATTAACGATTGAAAAAAGAAAGCAAGAATTTTTGCAAGCAAGAGTGATTCGTGACCAAATTGTTGATGGAACTGAAATCATTTATAATGAAGATGGAAAACCATTTTTAAAAGACAATTCACAGTTCATTTCCATAAGTCATTCAGAAAATTACATAGGAATGGTTTGCGCTCCATTTAATATTGGAATGGATATCGAAGAAATAAATGAACGTGTCAATAAAATAAAAAATAGATTTCTAAATGAGCAAGAAATAGAATCTTTCGGAAAAGATACATTATCATTAACAATTGCTTGGACTATTAAAGAAGCTTTATTTAAACTGAATGATCGAAAAGGAATCGATTTTCGAAAAGAATTATTGATAAAAGAAAAAATAAATGACACTTATTTATGTCAAATGCTTGAGTTGGATGGTTGGCATTCAGTCAGAATTAAAGTGATGCAAAAGGAAAACTTAATTATTAGTTATAACTTTGAACCTTCAATCTTACTATGAGTGATTTTCTACATTTATTTCAAAATGCGTCAAAAGCAATTGCTGTACTTATTGACCCTGAAAAATTCTTAAAATGTAATCTTGAAGATTTTTTTAGAAAACTAAATGTAGCGCAACCTGATTTTATTTTTGTTGGTGGTAGCACAGTCACACGGAAAGATTTTGAAACGTGTGTTCAACTTTTAAAATCAAATTGTAAAATTCCATTGATTATTTTCCCTGGGGCTTCACATCAAATCAGTGAAAATGCAGATGCTCTCTTGTTTCTTTCATTGATTTCGGGCAAAAATCCTGATTTCTTGATTGGTCATCACATACAAGCCGCGGAAGAATTGGAAAATATGGACATTGAAATTATCTCAACTGCCTATTTATTAATCGATGGAGGGAAGAAAACTTCTGTAGAATTTGTTTCTCAAACGACTCCGATTCCAAATGACCAAGCGAACATTGCACGAAAAATAGCATTAGCAGGAAAATTTCAGGGAAAACAACTCGTTTACCTGGATTGTGGAAGCGGTGCTTATCAAACTGTTTCAACAGAAATGGCACAACAAGTAAAATCCATCGGACTTCCATTAATAATTGGTGGTGGTATTCGCAGTCTTACAAAAATTGAAGAATTACATGCTGCTGGTGCAAATGTGGTTGTAATCGGAAATAAAATCGAAGAAGACATTGAATTTTTATTAGACATTGCCAATTTTCAAAAGCAGAAACATGAAGTACGTTAAAATCGCAGCTGGAATTAGTTTTGCATTATCATTCTTTTGCATTTCACTGGTTTTCTCAAATTCAAGTTTTACATATTCGTATAATAATCAACTCAAATTAAGCTTCATTTTCTTTGGTGCAATTGCTTTTGTTTTGAATTTAATTAGCTACGAACAAGACCGAAAAGGTAGTGCACTCTACAATTTATTTTTTTGGTTAGGCTCATCAGTTCTTTTTCTTGGATTGATTTCCAAAATCATGCACTTTCCTTTAACCAATATTTTAATTATTGGCGGATTGATCATAAGTGGTTTTTCTTTCGTTCTCAGCAAAACTAGCGTTGGAAAGCAAAAAAAGGATTCCGATTTAATTGATCAACTTTGAAAAACAGCTTTTAAGCTTAAATCCAAACTTTTCACAGAATGTGTTAATGCACCGACAGAAATAAATTGTACTCCTGTTTCTGCATACGAACGAATTGTTTCCAACGTAATTCCACCAGAAGCTTCCGTTTCATACTCTCTTGGAATCAATTTCAATGCTTCTGACAATTGGGCTGGAGTGAAATTATCTAACATAATTCGCTGAACGCCTCCAACTTGAAGTACTTCGTTCAATTCCTCCATGTTTCGAACTTCAATCTCAATACGCAAATCTTTATTGTTCTCTGCTAAATAATGTTTTGTTTTTTGAATTGCTGCAGTGATTCCACCTGCATAATCGTTGTGATTGTCTTTCAACATGACCATGTCATACAAACCAAAACGGTGATTTTCTCCCCCTCCTATTTTCACAGCCATCTTTTCCAAGTAACGAATGCCTGGTGTAGTTTTTCGTGTGTCTAACAATTTAGTCGAACAACCTTCAATTTCTTTTACGATTCTCGCAGTTTGAGAAGCAATTCCACTCATGCGTTGCATAAAATTCAAAACCAATCGTTCCGTACTCAAAATTGATTGCGAAGAACCTTTGACTTGTAAAACAATTTCTCCTATTTCAATAGCATCACCATCTTTTTTATAATACTCAACATCCAATGATGGATCGTACAATTCATAAATTCTTTTGGCTACTTCAACTCCAGCTAAAATGCCGTTTTCCTTTACCAATAATTTAGCAACTCCCGTCGCATTTTTTGGAACGCATGCAAGTGTAGAATGGTCACCTTCACCGATATCTTCTCGCAGTGCAAATTGAATTATTTCGTCTAACATGAAGCAAAGATAATGTTCTGTGTTCAATCCTGAATTATTGTTTTTAATTTTATCGCATGTCAACAAAGACGAACGAACTCAAAACTCAAATTACGCTTTTACCAGATGCACCTGGCGTTTATCAGTATTTTGATAAAACTGGGAAAATCATTTATGTTGGAAAAGCGAAAAATCTAAAAAAACGCGTCAGTTCCTATTTCAATAAAAATTTGGACAACAATAAAACGCGCATTTTAGTAAGTCACATTAATACCATAAAGTTCATTGTTGTCGAAAGTGAATTGGATGCATTATTGCTTGAAAATAATCTTATAAAAACATATCAGCCGAAGTATAATATTGCGCTAAAAGATGACAAAACGTATCCATGGATTGTGATTAAAAAAGAGCCTTTTCCGCGTATCTTTCAAACACGTCAAAAATGGAACGATGGCTCGAAATATTTTGGACCTTATCCGAATGTAAAAGTAATGCAATCGTTACTTGGTTTGATTCGTGAAATGTATCCGCTTCGTACGTGTGCACTGGATTTGCAAGGTTATAAAATCGAAGCAAAAAAATATAAAACGTGTCTTGAATTTCACATTGGAAGATGCCTCGGCCCATGCGTTGGAAATCAGTCAAAAACGGACTACGATTTGATGGTGGATGAGATAGAATTATTGCTAAAAGGTAAGACTGCAAATCTGATTCAATTATTGAAATCACGCATGTTAGAATTCGCTGAAAAATTTCAGTTTGAACAAGCGCAACAAATGAAAGAATTGATTGAATCCATCGAAAAATATCGCGTACGTTCAACGGTTGTATCTCCTACGATTTCCGATATTGATGTGTTCACAATTGAAGAAGATGAAAATCGATTTTTCTGTAATTATTTAATGATTCAAGAAGGGGCAATTATTCATGCTTACACCACTGAAATTGTCAAAAAATTAGAGGAAGATTTAGAAGCAATTGTGTCATTTGCATTGCCTGAAATTCGTGCGAAATTTGAAAGTTCAGCAAAAGAAGTAGTGATTCAGAAAAAAATAACTATCGATTTACCAGGTATACATTTTGTCGTTCCTCAAATCGGTGAAAAGAAAAAACTGATAGAATTATCGCTTCGAAATGTGAACTATTACCGTTTGGATAAACTCAAAAAAGAGCAACTAAATCTGACCGAAAAAGACCCAAATCGGGTACTCAAACAAGTACAAAAAGATTTCAAATTGAGTGAGTTACCAATTCACATGGAGTGTTTTGATAATTCCAACTTTCAAGGTACAAATGCCGTTTCAGCATGTGTTGTTTTTAAAAATGGAAAGCCTAGTAAAAAAGATTACCGTCATTTCAATGTGAAAACGGTTGAAGGTCCTGATGATTTTGCAACAATGCGTGAAGTCGTTTACAGACGTTATAAGCGAATGTTAGACGAAGAAATGACATTGCCTCAACTAATCATAATCGACGGTGGTAAAGGTCAACTCAGCGCTGCTTTGGAGGCAATTGATAAGCTCAATCTACGAAATAAAGTTGCTATTGTTGGAATTGCGAAAAAACTGGAAGAAATATTTTATCCTGGTGACCAATATCCGATTTATATAGATAAACGTTCGGAGAGTTTGAAAGTAGTTCAACACATGCGAAATGAAGCTCACCGATTTGGAATTACGCACCATCGAAACATGCGAAGCAAAAACTCCATTCAATCAGAATTATTAGAAGTTCCAGGTATTGGCGATAAAACGATGACGCTCTTATTTCAAGAATATAAAACTGTTTCTGCCATGAAAAAGGCCGATTTGGAAACACTACAAAAAACAATAGGACGATCTAAAGCGACCGTCCTATTTAATTATTTTCAAGAGAAATAGTTTATTTCACTACGAATTGCATTGTTTTAGAAGAACTTGCAGTTCCGATTGTCAAGAAATACATTCCTGAAGACAAATCTTTCGTGTCAAACAACAACAAGTTAGAACCTTCGTTTGCTTTCACAATGTGTTTTTGAGCAACTTTACCGCTAACATCAGTAATCATAAAAGTTACATCCTCTTTTTTATCTAACGTAAATCTTAAGTTTAATTCGTCATCTGTTGGATTTGGGAACAATTCTAATGAACCAAAATCATTCAAATCAGACACACCTAAAACCAAATTGTCAGAAGGACTACCTGCATATAAATTGATGTCATCCAAATAGAAA
>RFNX01000478.1 GCA_009926905.1 Flavobacteriales bacterium | reverse complement strand
GCGTCGTATTTTTATAATGATCCCAAGGAACGGAAGTGTATGTTTTTAAAAGTGTATTTAATGGATAAACAAACGCAAAGTCTTTAAATAATGTATCGTCATAAGCAGAAAGCGTTCTCAAATGCACATAATCAATATGGAAATTGTCCAATGCGCCAGCTAAAGAACCGTAATTTTTAAACCGGAATTGGAATGCATTTGTAAAATATTTCACGTCTGAAACATTGATGTGTGCTGATTTGAACGGACAAACGGTGTCGCCACTTGTACTCCAAACATGAAACCATTGATCCAAATCGGAAGCATAAAATTCTAAAACCAATGAATCTGTTGACTCAGGAATATCTCCTAAACCTTCAGGTTGGTATAAAAAACTAAAATAAACAGAATCTGAAGCTGAATTGGAACTTAAGTCAATTGGTTTTGAACTCAATCTATCAGCGTAATTGGTAATTGTTGTACCTATTTGATACGGATAACCTGTTTCATCTAAACCGTCAAATGTCGCCACTCCCAACGTTCTTGGATTTACGGCATAACGGTAATTTCTATAGACAAAATTGTCAATCCAAAGTTTAGAAGGCTCATTCACTGGTGCAAAAAACTGACGCGCAGAATCTTGAAAGAAATTAGGATTTGTCAACCAAATCGTATCTGAAACATCTTCAATTCCTAAGGTATCATAAATATAATAAGAAGGATACAATTGTAACGTTTCATACACAACTGGATAAGCACTCAAATCGCCAACTTTCACGGGGATTGTAGGGAAAACTGTATCTGAAAAAGTACTTGTTACTGTACTGTAATAACGGCGAAAAGTTGGTTGATCCGTAAACGTAGCATTTGCCGGTAAAGGGTTTGAAGTTACTGGGTCGATTAAACGATAATGATTTGAACTATAAATTCCAGGTAGATTATAATCTAACTGATAACTTTGAAATTTATCGGTTGAAAAATCATCCAAAAACGGCAAAGAAATGGTGTCAGGCAAAAAGATTATCGTACTGTCAAAAGACGCACCTCCAGATTTCTCAATTGATTTTTTCTTGGCAACAATACTTGCGTTATGTGTCAAAGGTGCTACTTCCATTTTCTGCGAAAAGACAAAAGTGGAAACGAAAATAAAAGCTATTAAAACACGCATGAATGCAATTTAGTTTATCATTTCGTTTAATTCCCAATGCCAGATTTAGACATCGAAATTGTGAAATGTGTTGATTTTAAAATGGTTGTTCCTTCAATATATTCAGGCGATTGATTGAAAATAATAGCCGAAAGTGAATCTTCTTTTGTTAAACAATCTGGACAAATAAAACTGAAAGATGTAAAACCTGTAGTATCCATTACCATTCTAGCTTGATCCATTGAAAGTCCAATAAGATTAGGTGTAAGTATTGGTTCTCCAACGTCGTTTTGTCCTACTATCAAGATTACCAAAGCTCCTCTAGGGATTTTATCTCCTTCATGAATTCTTCTTCCGTTATAAATCTGCTCTAATACCGAACCATTTTCTTCACTTGTAGAGCGGTATCTAATTAGGAATCGCAACGAACGTTGTTCTAAGATACTTTCAGCTAATTGAACTTGTTTGTGAACCAAACTTGGCATTTCAACCAATTCTGATTTTTTAGAAAGTCGTAATCCAATTGCACGCCCTGATTTTACATAAATTTGAGAAATTTTTGTAGGCTCAACTAATTGTTCAACAACTGTTCCTTCAGGTAATTTTGGATCATAAACACTGTCCAATATTTGGTATTCCAATCCCAATTCTTCGATTTTTGATTTAGCAACGTTGCTCGACATTCCTGTAAAATCAGGAACTTCGATTTTTTCACCGTGATTGGTGGCGATGTCTAAATAAAAAATAGTGATAAAAACAGCTAATAAATAAAACAAAATGACCATTCCGAAATGTTTCAGAAAGTGTTTCGTTAAAATGAATGCTTTTAATTTTTGAATCATAATGGTAAACTATTTTTTCATAGCAAAGATAGAATGAATTTAGAAATTTGGAGACAAGGAATGTGAACGATAAAAATCTTCAATTATTTGTGCTGCTTCATCGGCGGAATCGACCACTTTTATTAGGTTCATATCTAAAGGCGAAATGTTGTGTTCTTCGTTCAACATCACTTCTTCAACCCACATTATCAAGCCAGACCAATATGATTTTCCAACCAAAACAACAGGTCGCTTTGCAATTTTCTTCGTTTGAATCAATGTCAACGCTTCGAAAAACTCATCCAAAGTTCCAAAACCACCTGGAAGCACCACAAACGCTTGTGAATATTTTACGAAAATCACTTTGCGAACAAAGAAATAATCGAACTCTAAATTGTGTTCTTGATCGATGTAAGGATTGTGATTTTGCTCAAATGGTAAATCAATGTTTAAGCCAACAGATGGACCTTTTCCAAGCTGCGCACCTTTATTGGCCGCTTCCATTATTCCTGGACCACCACCAGAAATAACCCCGTAACCTAATTTTGCAATTTTTTCTGCAATATCTACAGCAAGTTGATAATACTTACTATCTTCTTTTGTGCGAGCTGAACCAAAAATGGAAACACAAGGGCCAATTTTCGCCATGCGATCAAATCCTTCCACAAACTCCGACATGATTTTAAAAATCGACCAACTATCGTTACTTTTTATGTCGTTCCAATCTTTTTTAACATTTTCCATAATCTAAATAAAGTCCAAATATATGACTTGGAACGTGAGTAACGAATGAATTCCCATATTATTTGGAAATTGAATATAATTATTTGAGCGTGTTTTCATCTAGTAGATTTCTCCTTTTAGTCGAAATGACGATTATTCGAGGCTTTGTTTCGAAAATGCTTCGCATTTTCGCATAACTCTACAATAAAAGTCATTCCGAGAGTTAACTTTTTACAACAGCATAAATTGAAATGACAATTTAGAAGGATTACTCACTCCGTTCGGAAGGACTTTGGTTCGCCGCGACGAAGGGTAAATTGGCGAAAATGCTTCGCG
>RFNX01000357.1 GCA_009926905.1 Flavobacteriales bacterium | reverse complement strand
GTTCATATTTCTTCAAAAGTTGAACAGAATGATGCTCCAAAAGGGAAAGAAAATTGGTTTGTGATGGTGAATGCACCAATAAATACGGGTCAAGATTGGAATGAAATTGTTGAACGAACTCGAAAGAATTGTTTAGAAAGATTGTCAAAAGCGCTTGGTAGGAACGTTGAAACACTCATCGAAGCAGAACAAGTCAACGATCCAATTAAAATTGAAGCCGTCTTTTCAGGGAAACAAGGATCCATTTATGGCAACTCTTCTAACAGTTCGCTCGCCGCTTTTTTACGTCATCCTAATTTTTCAAAACAAATCAAAGGACTTTATTTTACTGGAGTTACTGTGCATCCTGGCGGCGGAATCCCTTTGGCTTTGAATAGTGCAAAAATTGTTGAAAAGTGTTTGAGAGAAGATTATAATATCAAATGAAATACATTTAGTTTTGTATTGTTTATTTTTATATGTTTATAAATAATTAATTTAGTAAAAAATTTACTTTGAAGCATAAACACAGAAGTTACTTAAAAAAGCACTGGGTTGTTAGAGGTTTAATTGTTCTTTTTGCATTATTTCTAGTAACGATTTACAGTATGCATTTCACTGTTACATCCGAAGCGAAAGGTCATATTTATACTAAAATATCAGAAATTCCACAACGGAAAGTTGCAGTTCTTTTAGGGACAAAAAAATACTTTCATGGAAAATTGAATAAGTATTATTTTCCACGGCTTAAAGCAACTGTTCGTTTATACAATGCAAAAAAAGTAAGCTTCGTTGTTGTAAGTAGAAATAAAAACAATGTTGTTAAACTAATCAAAAAGGATTTGATTAAATTGGGTATTCCTGAAAAAAAGATTTACCTTGATTTCAAAGGGATTACTTCCTACGATGCAATGTACCGCATTCATAAAGTATATGGTCAGAAAAAGTTTATTGTGATTTCTCAAAATTACCAATTAGAAAGAGCAATTTACTTGGCAAAACACTATGGTTTACAAGCTGTGGCTTATGCAGCTAAATGTGAACGTGATAACAATGGAATTAAAATCAATTTCATTGAAAAATACGAAAGAGTTAAAATGTTTTACTACATTTTTACAAAAAAGAAACCAATTTACTTTGGTGAGAAGGTTCAAATTTTCTAATATTACCTCAATAATTTCTATTTTTGACTGTGGTATTCAGTAGCAGTCTATTTCTTTTATTTTTCTTTCCTGTTTTTTTAGCAGTTTACTTTTTTATACCGAAATCACTAAAAAATTCATGGATACTAATTGCTAGTCTTGCTTTCTATTATTGGGGAGCTCCTTTATTTATCTATATTTTAGTTTCGGCTACAATTATTGATTTCTTTTTAATTAATCAAATTCACAGTTCTCAAAACACAAGTCGAAAACGATTATTTTTAGTTTTCTCACTTGCATTAAATCTAGGACTTTTAGCTTATTTTAAATACGCCAACTTCTTTATTGAAAATTTTAATTTTGTGCTTCAATCTGCAGGGATTTCCTCTATTAGTTGGACAAAAATTGCTCTACCAATCGGTATTTCATTTTACACGTTTGAAACCTTAACTTATGCAATTGATGTATATCGAGGAGTTCATGCACCACTGAAAAGAATCCATCATTATTTATTGTACATAGTTTGCTTTCCAAAATTAATCGCTGGACCAATAGTTAGATACAATCTTATTGCAGATCAAATTCCGAATAGAAATGAAACAACTGACGACCGATTATTTGGTTTTTATCGCTTTTGTATTGGATTATCTAAAAAAGTACTAATAGCAAATGTGCTCGGAGATTTTGCGAAAGATATCCTCATAACACCATCAGAAAATTTATCGTTTGAACTAGCTTGGTTGGGAATATTATCTTACACATTCCAAATTTATTTTGATTTTTCTGGTTATTCTGACATGGCGCTCGGAATAGGAAAAATGATTGGTTTCAAATTTCCTGAAAATTTCGATAATCCTTACACCTCAAAAACCATTACTGAATTTTGGAGAAGATGGCATATAACGCTTGGGGATTGGATGAAGAATTATCTTTACATTCCTTTAGGTGGGAATAAAGTAAATTCAAATGCGCGATTATATATAAATTTAATTACTGTTTTTTTACTTTCAGGACTTTGGCATGGTGCAAGTTGGAATTTTGTAATTTGGGGAGCTTACCATGGAGTGTTCTTAATTCTTGATCGAGTATTCTTAAAGAAATTATTGGAAAAATTAGGTGGTTTTGTGAGTGTAGCGTTCACTTTTTTAGTTGTTTTAATTGGCTGGATTTTCTTCAGTATTGAAGAATTTCCAAATGCAATTGCCTATAGTAAGTTACTATTTTCTTTTAACTTTTCAAGCACACCTATATTCTTAACAAACGAGTTTAAAACTGTTATGATTTTAGCTTTTGTTTTTTCATTCTTTGGAGTTTTTAACTACGGAAAACGAATTCAAAATTTCTTTTATAAAGAAGAAAATGGTTTGCTGAAAACCACATTTAATGTCGCTATTTCAATGCTTTTGTTTGCTATTTGTGTGAGTTACATTACTGCTTCAGATTTTAATCCGTTCATATATTTTAGATTTTAATGGAAACGAAATCAACCAAATATAAACAAGTATTATTCTTCATCGTTCTGCTCGGTATTAATGTTCCTTTGATTCAATATTTTACCGAGTTTTACTCTGTGCTACCGTTAAAAGGTGCAATCGTTGAACCAGAGAAACCACAATTGAATTTAGATAGTTTAAATACTGGTGCTTATCAAGAAAAATTCAATAAATATTACAATGAAAAGTTCGGTTTCCGTTCAGCATTTATTCGATTTCACAATCAACTAAAATATAATGTGTTTAACCAAGCTCAAGCAAATGGAGTAGTGGTTGGTAAGGATGATTATCTTTTTGAATTGGATTACATAAAAGCATATTATGGTCAAGATTATGTTGGTGTTCAAGAAATTGAAAACACTTCAAGGAAACTAAAAAGGATTCAAGATACCTTATCAAAATTGAATAAGACATTAATTATTGTTTTAAATCCTGGTAAAGCTACATTTTTTCCAGAATTTATTCCTGATTCAAGAAAAGTTGAGAAAGGCACAACGAACTTAGAAGTTTACAGAAAATACTTTCGACGATTAAACATTAATTATTTAGATTTTAACGCTTGGTTTTTGAAATTGAAAGGACACTCAAAATATCCATTATACGCTAAAGGTGGAACTCATTGGAGTAAATTTGGAGAAATCATAGCAGGCGATTCATTGATTAAGTTCATTGAAAAAAAATCAAAACTTGATTACCCAAACATTATGATTCAAGGTGTTGATGTCAAAAAAGAAAACAGCAATGGTGATTTTGACATAGGTGAATGTATGAACTTGATTTATCCAACATCTACCTATCCAATGGCATATCCTAAATTTTCATTGGTGCATAGACAAAATTCAATTCATAGAACTTTGTTTGTGTCAGACAGTTATTACTGGGGATTGTTTAATTACGGATTTTCTCAAACACTATTCGGAAACGGACAATTTTGGTATTATAACAATGAAGTATTTCCAGAAAATTATACCAAACCAACTCATGTTGCTGATTTAAACTATAAAAAGGAAATTTTGTCAAACGACGTAATTATTTTAATGTCAACAGATGCTAACTTAAGTCGTTTCCCCTTTGGTTTTATTGAAGATTTTTACAAAAATTTCTTTCCAAATGAAAAATAAGTGATTGAAATTTATAGTGATTTTGTCGATTAGCAATTAACGTCTTCCAAGTTTCTAAATATAGTTTTATCTTTGTCTAACCCGCTTAAAGGGTAATTTATGCAACGAAACGTACAGATTATATTTAATTTATCAGAAATTGGCGCTGGTACACGCGGCGCTTCTTTAGGGCCACAAGCGTTAGCAGTAGCAGCTAGAAAAAAAGAAAGTACTTTTTTTGGAGAACATAGAATTTCAGTTTTACCAATTATCAGTCAGACACTTGATCGACCAACTCCTTATCCTTTTGCAAAACGAATCGATGGCATGCTAGAAGTGTATCAAGCTGTTGAAGAAGAGGTTAGTAATAGCCTTATTTCTGGAAAATTCCCTTTTATTGTAGCGGGAGATCATTGCTCAGCAGGCGGTTCAATTGCAGGTATTAAAAAAGCATTTCCTGACAAAAGACTAGGCGTTTTATGGGTAGATGCGCATGCAGATTTGCACACTCCTTACACCACTCCATCAGGTAATATGCACGGAATGCCGTTGGCAACTGCTTTAGGATTAGACAACAAAGAATGTCAACGAAACGAAGTCGATGAGAATACTGTAAAAATGTGGAATCATTTAAAATCTGGAGCAATACAAGCAGAAGATTTAGTTTTCGTAGCAGTTAGAGATACTGAGGAAGAAGAAGATGCATTGATTAGTCGTCACTATATTAGAAACTATAAAGTTGATGAAGTGCGAGAACTTGGTGTTGTTGGATTAGTTGATAAACTTCGAAATCATTTTGCGAATTGCGACATGTTATACATTTCTTTTGATGTAGATTCAATGGATCCAGAATTAACTTCTCATGGAACTGGAACACCTGTACCACACGGATTATCTCCAGAAGAAGCAAAGGAACTATTAAATGCTTGTATTCAATTTCCAAATACGATTGCTTTTGAAGTAGTTGAAGTAAATCCATGTTTGGATGAAAAACAAAATAAAATGGCAGAAGTGACTTTTGATATTATTGAAGAGCTTGTGGCGACAATTGAAAAAATATAATGGAAGAAAAAATAAAAAAAATAGTGTTGGATAACGCGCTTGAATTGTTTGGCGCTGGTGTAGAAGAAAATTTAATTCAATTTCAGCAAACAAGAAAAGATGTTGAAGGTGATTTAACGTTAGTTGTTTTTCCATTTGTTAAGCTTTTAAAATGTTCACCAATTCAGGCAGGTGAGAAGATTGGTGCGTTTTTAAAAAATAATGTTTCTGAAATTGAAAAATATGCAGTAATCAATGGATTTTTGAACTTGGTTTTTTCAAATGATTATTGGTTGAATCAATTGGATACGATATACAAAACTCAGAATTTTGGTTTCTCACAACCTGGTTCAAAACCAATGATGATGGTGGAATATTCTTCACCAAACACCAATAAACCTTTGCATTTAGGGCACCTTCGCAATAATTTCTTAGGCTATTCTGTTTCAGAAATATTGAAAGCAAATGGTCACGAGGTTGTTAAAACGCAAGTGATTAACGACCGAGGAATTCACATTTGTAAAAGTATGTTGGCTTGGGAGAAATTTTCACCTTTGAATGAAAAGGGAGAAAGAGAAACTCCTGCAAATACTGGTTTGAAAGGTGATAAATTAGTAGGTAAATATTACGTTGAATTCGACAAACATTTCAATCAAGAAGCAAAAGAGATTATCGAACAATGGCAATTAGGAGATTTTTCAAATTTTTCTAATGACACGAAGATTGCTTTTGTCAATTTTGAAAAGGCTAAAGAAGGAAAAGACGAAAAAGCAATTCAAGGAATTGATGATAAAATCAAGGATTTAGCGAAAAATCAAACGGCCTTGCTTCGTGACGCCAAAGAAATGCTAGTGAAATGGGAAGCGCGCGACCCACAAGTTTATTTACTTTGGACAACGATGAATAGTTGGGTGTATGAAGGATTTGAAGTTACCTATAAAAAAATGGGTGTTGACTTTGATAAATTGTATTACGAATCTGAAACCTTCCTTCTTGGTAAGGATCAAGTTATCAAAGGCTTGGAACAAGGAGTTTTCTTCAGAAAAGATGATGGTTCTGTTTGGATTGACCTAACTTCAGATGGTTTGGATGAGAAAATCGTTTTGCGTTCAGACGGTACAGCCGTGTACATCACTCAAGATATTGGAACAGCAATCGATCGTTTTTCGGATTTTCCAAATTTAAACGGAATGGTTTACACCGTTGGAAATGAACAAGATTACCATTTCAAAGTGTTATTCTTGATTTTAAAGAAACTAGGTTATACTTGGGCAGAAAACTGTTTTCATCTTTCTTATGGAATGGTAGATTTGCCGACTGGTAAAATGAAATCCCGCGAAGGAACTGTTGTCGATGCAGATGATTTAATAGATGAGGTTGTTGAAACTGCTGCTGAAATGACTAAAGAACGTGGGCATTTAGAAGGAATGACTGAAGATGAACGTGAAAAATTGTATTATCAAATTGGTTTGGGAGGCTTAAAATATTACTTATTAAAAGTAGATCCTAAAAAAAGAATGATGTTCAATCCAGAAGAATCTATTGATTTAACGGGAAATACTGGACCATTTATTCAATATACGCATGCCCGAATTTGTTCCTTAATTGCAAAGGCAGGTGAACTTAATTTTAAAGCTACCAACGTTGAATTGCTGTCTGAAGAAATTGAAATCATTAAGCAATTAGCACTTTATCCTGAAATAATTAATGAAGCTGCAACTACTTTTTCACCAGCGGTAATTGCAAATTACACCTATGAATTGGTTAAAACGTACAATCATTTTTACCAAAGCGTTAAGATTAACATTGAGCCAAATGAGACAATTAAAATGAATCGATTGAAAATCAGTTCGGAAGTAGCAAAAACAATTGAGAAAAGTTTAAAATTATTAGGTATTTTTGCGCCACAGAAAATGTAAATAATTTATTATAAATTTGCACCACTAAAAACTACTTATGAAAACTACACTTGTTTTATTATCAGCTTTATTTTTAATAGTTTCTTGCGGGAAATATGAAAAACCATTTATTACTTTCAAGTCTCCTGAGAAAAGATTATTAGATACAAAATGGAAAGTTGATAAAATTGTCAAAGCGGACTTAACAGAAGAAACACCAAATGAGACTTTTACCTTTAAAGTAGAAGGATCAGATTCAATTTTTATTAGAACTATCGATACAATGTCTTACACAGGAACTTGGAAATGGTTACCTGCTTTAGATGGTGAAATTGACAAACAAAGAATTGTTACAACCATTTCAATTCCTCAAGTAACCCCAAATCAAGTAATTTATGATGTTAAAGTTCTAAAAACTAAAGAATTAGAAATTATCGACATGAACAGTGGACAAAGAGGTGGAGGACGTTATTATTTTTCTAAAAATTAATTCTTAAAAATTACTTCATCAGTTATACCTCGAACCATCTGATAAAGTTCTTGTTTGAATAATTGAGGGTCGTAACTACCTTTTTCGATTTGACGTAATTTAAACTCCCATTGCCCAGTTAATTCTGGGCTTTTTAGTAATTCATTAGAAATTAAATCTATCAATTGCATTCCTGTTTCAGTTGCAATGATGTTTTTCTTTTTACGCTCGATGTATTTTCTCTTGAATAATGTTTCAATGATATTGGCTCTTGTAGAAGGTCGTCCTATTCCATTTTCTTTCATCATATCGCGCATTTCTTCGTTCTCCACCATTTTTCCAGCTGTTTCCATTGCTCGTAAAAGTGTTGCTTCCGTATAAGGTTTTGGTGCACTCGTCTTTCCTTTGTGAATAATTGGTTCATGAGGACCGCTTTCACCTTCAGTAAAAATGGGCAAGATTTTTTCTTCTTCCTCTTTGCTTTTAGTTCCTTTTTTACCTTCAGAATTTTCTTGTTGATTTGTTGGTGTTTTGAATTCATCGTAAACTACTCGCCAACCAGCATCAATGATTTGTTTTCCAGTTACTTTGAATATGAGTTTATCAACCTTTCCTAAAACAGTTGTATTTGACACTTTACACTCCGGATAAAACACCGCAATGAACCTTCTACAAATCAAATCGTAAATTCGTTGTTCATCAGGTGTTATTCCAGATGGTACCACTCCAGTAGGAATTATTGCATGGTGATCCGTAATTTTTTTATCGTCGAAAATTGTTTTTGATTTTGGAATAGGTTGAGCCAAAACTAATCCTGTGAAACGTGAATAATCTCTAAGATTACCCATGATTCCAGGAATTTTTGGATGTAAATCTTCAGATAAATAGGTCGTATCAACACGTGGGTAAGTCACTAATTTCTTTTCATATAAACTTTGTATGTGTTTCAATGTGTCTTCTGCACTAAAAGAATAGCGCTTGTTTCCATCAACTTGTAAGGAAGTTAAATCATACAATCTTGGATTGCCTTCTTTCCCTTCTTTTTGTTCAAAAGATGTTATCTCAAATGGTTTACCTTTTAGATATTCTAAACCTTTTTCAGCTTTATCTTGAGATTTCAAGCGATCGATTTGACATAAGAACTCCGTTTCACGATATACGGTTTTCAACTCCCAATATTCTTCACTTTTGAAAGCGTTTATTTCTTTTTGACGCTGCACAATCATCGCTAAAGTCGGCGTTTGTACTCGTCCTACGGAAAGCGTCATTTGATTTTTACCGAATTTCCTTGTGTACAACCGTGTTCCATTGATTCCTAATACCCAATCTCCCACAGCTCGAGAATTTCCAGCTGCAAATAAATTGTCAAAATCTCTCGAATCTTTCAATTTATTGAATCCTTCACGAATTGCTTCTTCAGTCAGTGATGAAATCCATAAACGTTTGATTGGAACTTTACATTTTGCTTTTAAAAGTACCCAACGTTGAATCAATTCTCCTTCTTGCCCAGCATCTCCACAATTGATTACTTCTTCTGCTTGAGCAACTAAAGTTTCAATGGTTTTGAACTGTTTTTGTATTCCTGAATCATTTTTGATTTTTATTCCAAATTGCTCTGGTATAATTGGTAAATCTTCCAATCTCCAGCTTTTCCAAATCGGATTGTAATCTTCAGGATCTTTTAATGAACACAAATGTCCAAAAGTCCATGTTACACAATATCCGTTTCCTTCAAAGTAGCCGTCACGACGTGTTTTCGCTCCTAAAATTTCAGCTAAATCTTTAGCAACACTTGGTTTTTCGGCTATACAAAGTTTCATTGGTTCATTTCAATTCAAGGGTTCAAATTTAGCTCAATTTTCCCCTTAAATTTTGAAGAGTTATTGGAATTTATCCACGAATACAAAAATTGAAATTGGTTATTTCTTTTTAAACGCTTTCAATCCCTTTTCAAGAAACGCTTTGTATTTATTGATTTCTGGTGTATAAGCAATTGTATTAGTTAGATTATTTCCTTCGTGATCAATTACGACATAAAGCGGTTGTTGGAAACTTTCATATTTCTCAATTTGTAATTCGGCCCATTTATTGCCAACATATTTAATTTGACTTTTTGTAATGTTAGAATATCTGACTTCACTAGCAGGCAATGGAGTTCTATCATCAACGTAAAGTGAAGCTATAACAAATTTTGTTTGTAATAATGGTCTAATTTCGTCATTTGTCCAAACCGAAGATTCTGTTTTGCGACAATTTTGACATCCATGACCAGTAAAATCTAATAATATTGGTAAGTTTTTCTCTTTGGCATAAGCAGTTGCTTTAATCAAGTCGTGGAACACCAAAATAGAACCATCTCCAACTGGATGCATGTTTGCGGCAAATTTTTCGTAAGTTGAATCTTTCACAATTCCTGTTTCTAAACCTCCATTGACAAATCTAAAATTATCCTCCGAATGTGTTCTCGGTGGGGCAATTCCATCAATTAGTTTTAAAGGAGCTCCCAACATTCCTTGGTATAAATAAACTGCAAAAACTAAAGCAATTAGTGCAAACATGAAACGTGTGACACTCAATTTTTCAACGGGAGAATCGTGTGCAAAACGAATTTTTCCTAAAAGATAGATTCCCATTATCAAGAAAAGCACAAACCAAATCGCTACAAACCACTCCCTTGAAAGTATATCCCAGTGATAAGCTAAATCTACAGCTGATAAAAATTTAAGAGATAAGGCAAGTTCTAGTAAACCTAAAACAACTTTTACTGAATTTAACCAACCTCCTGATTGCGGAAGTGAATTCAACCAACTTGGGAAGATGGCAAATAATGTAAATGGAATTGCCAATGCTAATGAAAATCCGGTCATTCCAATTGCAGGTGTAGTGTAAGATCCAGTTGTTGATGCTTGAACTAATAAACTTCCAATGATTGGACCCGTACAAGAAAACGAAACCAATCCTAATGTAAATGCCATAAAGAAAATTCCAAGATAACCGCCTCTGTCCGCTTGTTGGTCCATTTTGTTAACCCAAGAACTTGGAAGTTGTATTTCGAACGCACCTAAAAATGAAAAAGCAAAGAATACAAAAACGCCAAAGAAAATAAGATTCATCCACATATTGGTTGATAAATCATTTAATCCAAGGGTACCAGTTGCTGCTGTGAAAACCACACCAAAAGTCACGTAAATCAAAATAATTGAAACGCCATAAATCAATGCTTTAAAAATTCCTTCTCTACGCGTTTTTGATTGTTTTGTAAAGAAAGTCACAGTCATTGGTATCATTGGAAACATACATGGAGTTAGCAAAGCCGCAAGTCCTCCCAAAAATCCTGCAATGAAAATCACCAAATTCGAATCATTTTTTGTTTTTTTTGGTTTTTCAGGATCAATTTGTTTCACAATTGTTTCATTCGGAGAAACTTTGACGGTTGACGCTTTTTTTGTTGTATCTTCTTTAGTTGCACTAGTATTTTCAGTTGGAATAAAACCTTTAACTTTTAGCTTATTTGCATAATCAAAAGGACCAACACAACCATCTGCGTTACACAATTGAAAGAAATTAATTTCGAAATCTACATTAAATTCATCTTTTGTAAGAACTTCAATTTGTTGTTTAAATACTGCTTTTTTCTCAATGTAATAAGAAGTTCCTAAATCATCTAAATGTTTGATAGGTTTACCCATTTCAAACGGTTTTCCTACAACTTTATAATTTGGAGATTTTTTAAATACAAATTGTGGTACTAAGCCTGTTCCTTGTGCTTGCTCAGGATCATGTTTCAAAGAAAAAATATGATATCCTTCAGTAAGTTTTCCAGTAAAAACAAGATTTGCATGCGAGTCGTCTATTTTTTCAACGGATAATTGCCATTTGATAAAATCGTCCATTCCTTGAGAAAATGAACTAAAAACTGAAAGTAATATTAAAAAGGAGAGTATTTTTTTCATTAGAGAGTTACTTTTTTATTTTTAAGGAAAAGGGTACATCAATAGGTGGTAAACACATTATGTCATTACAAACCATGTAGTTCACAGTTCCTGAGATGATGCTTCCAGGTTTTACTTTAACTTTTATTTGACCAACATAAATGATGTCGATGTAGTAAACATAAGCTTCAAAATTTTTATCGAAAATTTTAACAGTATGACTTATTTCTTCTAGTTTGTTTTTGGTTTTAACACCTTTAGTTTCAATGATATGCATCGATACTGGAATTGGACCAGCGTTTTTGTTTGTATGATGAGAATAAACATGCCAAGTGGAATCAATTCTGCCATAGGCAATTACTTTTTGTGTTATGTCATCATACTCGAAAGTCCAAGAAACATGATTTTGTCCAAAAGCGTTAAAAAAAAGAAGAAAAAATAGAGTAGTAAGGTAGTTGGGCATGTCAAATCTTTATTTCAATCATTCGACTTATGGGTATCCAAACTCCACCTTTCAAGCAAATGAATTTTGTACCTGCAGCCCAAATAGTTGTTTCAACTTTTTTTACACTTTCATCATCTTGAAAATAGATCGAAACTTTCGTTCTGTGGGCATTTCCAAGAATAGTTGCTTTCTCAATTTGTTCGAGAAGCTGAGGATGTTGACTAACAGTTGACTTATCGTGAAATGATAATGAAGGAATTGATTCCTTTTCGATTAATGTAGCTTCCATAACGCAAGAGGATTAAAGGTTATTAATAATCGAATGTAACAAAAAAATAAATACCAAGATTCATATTAAATTATTTTTTTTGGTTTTTTAACTACTAATTTAACATTACATGTTTCACCATTCCATTCTTGCTTTTGCCGCAACTGATTGATTAGCAAATTGTTTTTCTTCAAAAAGAAACTTTCCTGTAATCGCGATCATCGCTGCATTATCTGTGCAATATTCGAATTTTGGAATGTGAACTTTCCAACCTTCTTTTGTTTTTTCATTCAATGCATTTCGAAGTCCTGAATTAGAAGAAACTCCACCAGCAATCGCTACTTCTTTAATTCCAGTTTCTAAAACAGCTTTTTCTAATTTCTTAATTAGAATGTCAATAATGGTTTTTTGAATGGAAGCGCATAAATCCACTTTATTTTCTTCAATGAAATTGGGATTCAATTTTACAGCATCACGAATAGTATATAAAATCGAAGTTTTCAATCCACTGAAACTAAAATCCAAACCTTCTATTCTTGGTTTTGAAAATGTGAATGCAATCGGATTCCCAGTTTTAGCATATTTATCAATTAAAGGACCGCCAGGGTAGGGAAGTCCTATCATTTTTGCAGCTTTATCAAATGCTTCTCCAGCCGCATCGTCAATGGTTTTCCCAAGAATTTCCATTCGGCTCGCACTTTCAACCTTCACAATTTGTGTATGTCCACCAGAAACCGTCAAACATAAAAAAGGAAATGTTGGTTTGTGACTTCTAGCATCATCGATAAAATGTGCCAAAATGTGCGCTTTCATGTGGTGCACAGGAATCAAGGGAATATTTCTCGCTAAAGCAAAAGATTTCGCAAAGGAAGTGCCAACCACCAAAGAACCAAGCAAACCTGGACCTTGTGTAAAAGCAATCGCATCAATGTCTTCCAACTGAATTCCAGCTTTTTTAATTGCTGCATCCACCACTGGCACAATATTTTCTTGATGTGAACGCGACGCCAATTCTGGAACAACTCCGCCGTATTGCTCATGTATTGCTTGATTGGCCGTTACGTTAGATAAAATTGTAGAATTACGCAATATTGCTGCGGACGTATCGTCACAAGAGGATTCAATACCAAGTATTATTGTTTGTACAGCCAAAAGATTTTTAAATTTGTAATTGAAAGAATGACAAAAATACTCAAAATAGTAGGAAGAACACTTGGAATTGGCTTTGAGTGGCTTTTAATCTTCGTGATTGTATTTGCTTTTTTGATTCGTTCTACCGCCTTCCAAACCTACTTAGCACAAAAAGCAACAGCCTATTTATCAAAGGAATTAAAGTCGGAAATAACAATTGAAAGAATTGAAATCGTTTTTCTCGATAAACTTTCTTTAAATGGTGTTAAAGTCATCGACCAATCTGGAAAAAAGTTGTTAGAAACCAATGAGATTTTGGTTACAATTGACAAATTAGACATCGCGAAAAATTCATTTGTAATTTCAAAAGCAATTTTAGACAAAGGAAGCGCTTGGGTCTATCGATCTAAAAAAGATGGCGAATTTAACTTTCAATATTTCATTGATTATTTTGCAAGTGACGAACCAACTTCGAAAGGTAAGCCCTTGATTTTGAAGTTTCTTTCAGTTAAAATGAACGATTTCAATTTGAAGTACGACGATTTTAGAAACGAGCCAGTTGCTTATGGTTTGGATTACAGTCATTTAGATTTAAAAAGATTTCATTTAGATGCTAAAGACTTTAATATTGAAAACGACGATATTGCCTTTCAGCTGAATAATCTGACATTCAAAGAACAATGCGGTTTTGAATCCAAACAGTTTAAAGCGGGCATTTTAATTAGTCCAAAACAAGGAATAAAATTGTCAAAATTCAGTTTAAAAACTCCTGAAAGTAATCTGTATTTTCCGCGTTTAAATTTGCTTTTTTCGAGTTTTGACGCTTTTTCAGCTTTTGAAGACAGTATTGAATTTGATGTTGCTATCAATCCAAGTGTATTATCACTTAAAGATGTTTCTTATTTCGCAACATCATTGGAAGGAATGACAGATCGCATTCGTTTGAGTGGTGAAATAAAAAATCCGCTAAAGAAATTGAATATTAATAATTTGGATTTAAGAGTTGGAAACAAAACTTTCCTAAAAGGAAACATTGCTTTACCAGATTTTAGAGATGGAAATGCGGCACCTTTTTCGGCGTATTTATGGAAAGGACATGTTTCATTAGAAGATTTGGAACGCTTTCATTTGCCAAAAGGAACAGCTAATTTGAAATTTGAAGCTCCCGTTTCAAATTTGGGAAGTTTAGACATTACAAATTTATCATTCCAAGGTTCGATTGAAAAAATGAAAGTCAAGGTTGCTTCTCTCAAAACGAATATTGGTGAAGTACGCTTGTTACAATCGATTCAAATAGACAATAAAAACAATCAAATCGCTTTCGCGCCAATAAGCAAAGATTCAATGGCTGTTAAAGTGGTCGATTTTAATTTAGGTAGTTTTTTAGACAATACAGAATTGGGACTCGTTTCAGGAGATTTGAAACTGAATGGCGATGTTAATGAAAAAGGTGCTATCGCGTTGCATAATATGTATGCGAATTTGCGCCGATTTGATTTCAATGATTATGCTTACGCGAACGTTTCGCTTCAAAAAGGGGAGTTGGTAAACGATAATTTATTTGCCGATTTACAAATTAAAGACCCGAACGTCGATTTAGAATACAGTGGAAATATTTCAATTGGCGAGAAACAAAAATACAATTTTGACTTGAATCTCGATTTTGCCAACCTTGGAAAATTGAATTTTTCAGAAGACGAAACTTCAAAAATCTCGACTTCAATAACTGGGAATTTAAGCGGAGAAACGTTTGAAAACATTTCAGGTACGATTCAGGCGAATTTCTTACAATACGAAGAAGGTGGTGACGAGCTGAACATTCCTGTTGTAAACATTGCGATGCAACGCCAAAAAGATTACGATAAATTTTCAATCAACAGTTCGATTATTGCTGTTAACTTGGAAGGAAAAATTGATTACAATACTGTTTTAGATGACTTTTTGGAGGATTTAGCATTGGTTTTGCCGTCATTGAATGTTGCAAAAAAAGACTTAAACAAACAAAGGAAATTAAGTGATTTCTCCTTTCAAATTACAACAGGAGTTTTGGATGAGTTCCTTACGATTTTCGTTCCAGATTTGAAAATAGAACAAGGAACAATTTTAAAAGGAAAATACAATTCTGTCGATCAAGTTTTAACTGCAGATTTAAAATCGGGTTTTGTGAAGTACCAAGATATTGTGATGGACGACATCAATATTGTTCAAAGTATTACGAAAGCTGGGATTCTGGGAGATTATAAAGTTTCCAAATTAACCTATGATGATTCCTTGAGTTTTGATAAAATTCGCTTTGAAACAGAAGGAAAAAATGGAATTTTAAATTCAAAATTATCGTGGAATCCTGAAACAGAAAATTATTCTTCTATCCTCTGGGAAACATTGATTTTAGAGGACAACCAATTGAATTTTTCGATTCAACCTTCTTTTTTCTCGCTGAACGGATTGCGTTGGGAAATTGCCAATAAATCAGAAATTGCCCTAAATTCAGAAGATTTATTGGTTTCTAATTTTAAATTAATTCGAAACAAACAATTTATAAAAGTAAACGGTTGCCTTTCTAATAACAATAACGATAAATTAAGAATTGACATTCAAAAGTTCGACTTGGGTGAACTTAGTCAAATTTTAGGACTGGATATTAATATGAAAGGTATATTTTCAAGTTGGGGAGAATTATCAAACCCATACACTAACTTAAGATTTGGAGGAAGTTCTTTAGTTGAAAACTTTACTTTAAACGATCAAGAAGTTGGAAAGATTGGATTTAGTGCAGATTGGAACGCTAAAAATGAAAGTCTTTCAATAAAAGATGGTAGTTTGAATTACAAAAATCAGCAAACATTTGACTTCAATGGGATTTATGCGTTGAAAACTAATGATTTAAACTTTGATTTAAACTTTAATAAAACAGACATTCAATTTGCAAATGCGTTCATGGATCCTGAAGTGGTAAAAGACATTCAAGGGAAATTAAATGGAAGCATTTCTGTGAAAGGGAAAGTCGAAAGCCCGAAATTAACTGGGGATTTAAACTTGGAGGAAGCTTCAGCTCAAGTGGAATTATTAGGAGTAAAATACAGAATGAACGGACACGTTGTCATTAAGGAAGATATTTTTGAGTTGAACAACCTTCCTGTTAAGGATGAAGATGGAAACACGGCTTCGTTGGTTGGTTCAGTTTTACATGATAATTTCACTGATTGGAACTTAGATTTACAATTCAACTTCGAAGACGATTTCTCTAAAAAAATATTGCCAAATGGGCAAGCTGTTCCTTTGGAGAAGTTTATGTTATTGAAAACGAAGTACAAAGATGGTGATGTTTATTTCGGGAAAGCTTATGGTCGAGGAACGGCGAATATTTCCGGCTCAGCAAGTAATTTAGATGTAACTGTTGATGTTGAAACGAAAAAAGGAACATTGATTAATTTCCCGATGTATGGTGTTTCTGATATTGATGAGAGCGAAGACTTTGTGCAGTTCGTTCAAAAAGGAAATTTGAATAAACAATTTGAAGATAAAATCGACTTTTCAGGAATCAATTTGGATTTGAAATTTAGAGTGAATCCAGATGCCCAAATGAAAATTATTTTCAATGAGCAAATCAACGATGAAATTTTAGCTTCGGGTTCGGGAATAATTGAAATGCGATTGGATCAATATAACAATGTGACACTTAATGGAGATTATGTAATTGGAGAAGGTAGTGTTTATAATTTTGCTTTAGGTCCAATCAAGCAGCCATTTAATATAGAAAGTGGAAGTAAGATTTCTTGGACTGGTGATGCTTTGAATGCTGGTATTGACATAAAAACGAGCGTTCCAATTAAAAAGGTTTCGATTTTAGAATTAAGTCCAGAACAGATGGATAAAACCTTGGCAAGTCAAGATGTAATGTGTTATTTGAACCTAACAGAAACACTTTTGAAACCTACGATTTCATTTGACATCAAAGCACCAAGAGCACCAGAAACGGGTAAAACATTAATTGCTCGTGTTACAAATGACCCCGATGAATTGAATCGTCAATTTTTCTCATTATTACTCGTTCGAAAATTTCAACCGCTTAAAGGTTCCGTGACGGCAGGTGGTTCAGCTGCTTTGGACTTATTGGAATCGCAAATCAATACTGCATTGGGTTCTTTGTCAGATAAGTACAAGCTGAATGTTGATTATGGTGCAGATGAAACGCTTGGTGAAAAATCGCTCGGAGTTGGATTGAAAACTGGATTTTTAAATGATCGTTTGATTGTTTCTGGAAGTTTTGGAGTAGAAAATAAAACGGCAAGCGCATCAACTAGTGGAGAATCAAGTAGTAAAGGAACAAGTTCATTAATCGGTGACGTTAATGTGGAGTATCTTGTTAATGAAAAAGGAACGTTCCGTGTGAATGCATTCAATAAATCAAATACGAACTCCGTAAAAGAAAATTTAGGTCCGTTTACACAAGGTGCAGGTTTGTCGTATCGGGAAGATTTCAATTCCGCCAAAGACTTTGAATTGTGGCAATATACCTTAGATTTGTTCCGACGAAAAGATAAAAGGTACCATAAAAAACGTCAAACTAAAGTTCCGCCTTTGGAAGCAACGCCTACTCAACCTATTAAAACAGAAGAAAAAGAATAGCTTATGAAAAAAGTATTGATTGCAAATAGAGGAGAAATCGCTCGTCGTGTTATCCGAACTTTGAAGAAAATGAACATTCGCAGTGTAGCGATTTATTCCGATGCTGATAAAAATGCACCGCATGTTTTGGAGGCAGATGAAGCAGTTTATGTTGGGAAAAGTCCTTCTGCAGAAAGTTATTTGCAACAAGACTTGATTCTGCAATATTGTAAAGATTTAGGTGTAGAGGGTATTCACCCAGGTTATGGATTTTTGTCAGAAAATGCGGGCTTTGCAAAAAAAGTGAAAGCTGCAGGAATGAAATTAATTGGTCCTTCTCCAGAATCGATGGAAGTAATGGGAGACAAATTAAGCGCCAAACAAGCGGTTAAAAAATTCAATGTTCCTTTAGTTCCTGGTGTGGATGAGGCAATTTCCGATGTTGAAAAAGCTAAAGTAATTGCAGAAGAAGTTGGTTATCCAATTCTGATTAAAGCTTCTGCTGGTGGTGGTGGAAAAGGAATGCGCTTGGTTGAAAATTCGGAAGAATTCGAAGAGCAAATGACGATGGCGCAAAATGAAGCACGTTCTTCTTTTGGCGACGATGCAGTTTTTATAGAGAAATTTGTAGACAAACCACGCCATATTGAAATTCAAGTTTTTGCAGATCAACACGGAAATGTAGTGTATTTATTTGAGCGTGAATGTTCCATTCAACGTCGTCACCAAAAAGTAGTGGAAGAAGCTCCAAGTGCAGTTTTGACTCCTGAATTACGCAAGCAAATGGGTGAAGCGGCTGTAGCAGTTTGTAAAGCTTGTAATTACGAAGGCGCAGGAACTGTTGAGTTTTTGTTAGATGCAAAATTGAATTTCTATTTCTTGGAAATGAATACACGTTTGCAGGTTGAACATCCAGTAACGGAAGAAATCACAGGTTTAGATTTGGTGGAATGGCAAATTTTAGTGGCTCGTGGCGAACGATTACCAAAATTGCAAGATGAATTGAAAATCAATGGACATGCTGTTGAAATTCGCGTTTATGCAGAAGATACATTGAACGGATTTACACCAGATATAGGAACATTAAATCGTTATAGAATCCCTGCAGGTACTAATATTCGCGTAGATGATGCATTTTTGGAAGGAATGTCCATTCCAATTTATTACGACCCAATGATTGCGAAATTGGTTGTTTGGGGCGAAAACCGCGAACAAGCAATGGACAGAGCAATTGAAGCCATCGATAATTATCAAATTTCAGGTGTAAAAACAACCTTAGATTTCGGGAAATATGTTTTGAAACATCCAGCATTTAGAAGTGGTGATTTCGATACAAATTTTGTGAAGCATTATTTCCAAGACCCAACTGTGATGTACGATGCGATGTTAGATGAAGAAGATGCGCTTTTACATGTAGTTGACGATATTTGGAAAGACATTAAAACACTGAAAGAATCTGAATTTGCATCGAAAGAAATAACTTCTTCTTGGAAAAATAGAATGGAGTAAAATAAAATCCCAATTTATACCCTTCTAATCGGCGAAAAACTTTTACATTTACGGCACAAATTTTCAACTATGAATTTACACGAATATCAAGGAAAATCTATTTTAAAAAGCTACGGAGTTGCAATTCAAGAAGGAATTGTTGTGGACAAAGTAGAAGATGCTGTTGAAGCAGCAAAAAAATTAACAGAGCAAACAGGTACAAGCTGGTACGTTGTGAAAGCTCAAATTCATGCGGGTGGTCGTGGAAAAGGAACAGTTGAAGAAACAGGTTCGCACGGAGTAGTTCTTGCAAAAGGAATTGACCAAGTTGAAGAAAAAGTAAAAGGAATTTTAGGTGGTCACTTGACTACACTTCAAACAAATGGTAAAGGTAAATTAGTAAGCAAAGTGTTAATCGCACAAGACGTTTACTATCCTGGACCAACTGAAGTAAAAGAATTCTACATGTCTGTATTGTTAGATCGCGAGAAAGGAAGAAACGTAATCGTTTATTCAACGGAAGGTGGAATGGACATCGAGCATGTAGCAGAACACACGCCAGAAAGAATCTTTAGAGAATTTGTTGATCCACGTGTTGGATTACAAGGATTCCAAACGCGTAAAATTGCTTTTAACTTAGGTTTGTCTGGTGAAGCTTTTAAAGGCATGACAAAATTTGTTGCTAGCTTATACAAAGCTTACGAAGGAATTGACGCTTCTATGTTTGAAATCAATCCTTTGTTCAAAACATCTGATGATAAAATCATTGCAGTTGATGCGAAAGTAACGATGGATGGAAACGGTTTGTTCCGTCACCCAGATATTGCTGCAATGCGCGATAAAACAGAAGAAGATCCAACGGAAGTTGAAGCTGACGAAGCAGGATTGAACTTTGTGAAATTAGACGGAAACGTTGGTTGTATGGTGAATGGTGCTGGTTTAGCTATGGCGACTATGGACATCATCAAATTATCAGGTGGAAATCCAGCTAACTTCTTAGACGTAGGAGGTACAGCAAATGCTGAGCGCGTTGAGAAAGCTTTTGGAATCATCTTAAAAGATCCAAATGTGAAAGCAATCTTAATCAATATCTTTGGTGGAATCGTTCGTTGTGACCGTGTTGCTCAAGGAGTTGTAGATGCATACAAAAACATGGGTTCAATTCCAGTTCCGATTATCGTTCGTTTACAAGGAACAAACGCTGTTGAAGCGAAAAAATTAATTGACGAATCAGGATTAAACGTTCACTCTGCAGTTCTTTTACAAGAAGCAGCGGATTTAGTGAAAGAAGTTTTAGCTTAATCTTTTTCAATAAAATTGAAAGCCATCGTTCTTTGAGCGGTGGCTTTTTTTGTTTTAGAAGTAATTGAGTATTCATTTGAATCCAGAACAATCAATTTTCAGTAATACATTAGTGTTTAAATTTGAAAAGACGAGAAGAATGAACGAAAATCAATTAAGTAAACTAAATTTTTTGTATCTTTTTTAAGAATGTTCGTTTGTAAGTTTTAAAAAAAGAGAATGAAATCACTTCTGTTTATACTTTTAACTGTAATGAGCTTTTCAATCATTTCTTGCCAAGTTGACCCAGCTACACTTTCAGAAACGAAAAAACTAACTTTTGATTATGAGAAAACGAAATTGAAAGCCAAAGAAGCGCTTTTATATTGCCAAAACAAGAAATTTAATATGGATTATTGCATTTTAGCAGACATGAGTTTGCACTCAGGTTTGAAACGTTTTTTCGTTTGGGATTTCAAAAAAGACACTATTTCCTTTAGTTTTATGGTTAGTCATGGCTGTGGAGACAATCCTTGGAGTTACGATTACTCGCGTGAAAAACCAAAATTCAGCAATGTCGATGGCAGTCACTGTTCTTCGTTGGGGAAATACAAAATTGGCCAAAGAGCTTGGAGTGATTGGGGAATTCATGTGAAATATGTGTTGCACGGATTAGAATCAACAAACAGCAATGCACTTTCAAGGTACATCGTCTTTCATTCGTGGGAACAAATACCTGATAATGAAGTTTATCCGAATGGAACGCCAGAAGGTTGGGGATGTCCTTCTATTTCAAATGCAAGTATGGAAATCATGGACGAGATGCTCAAAAAAACAAATCAACCAACATTGCTTTGGATGTATTTGGATTAGAGGTTACATATTAATAAAGATGAACACTTTCATTTAAGGATTTCTCCTCTCAGTCTAAATGACAGTTTGAGGTGAAAACAAGTCGAAAATGCTAAGCATTTTCGAACAACCATCTAAACAAAGGTCTTTCCGAGAGTTAACTTTTTACAACAGTATAAATTGAAATGACAACAAAAAAAGATTCCTCACTCCGTTCGGAAGGACTTTCGTGTTGGCTAAATTGGTGAAAATGCAAAGCA
>RFNX01000525.1 GCA_009926905.1 Flavobacteriales bacterium | reverse complement strand
TTGGCTTGTAAAGGTATATTTTCTCCCAATGTATCAATCTCACCACCAAGCCCTGCGGAGATTTCAGGGAGTTCATAAACGCCGAAATCGTCGAAGTAGTAATATGCATAACCACAGTTTGGGGGATCAATGCAATTATCTTTTACAATTTGAAAATCATCAAAACAACCAATTGTCATAAAATTTTCTCCCCCTTTAGCACTATAAATACCTTTAATTAGAGACCAACCTGATGTGTCTGAAATAATATTCAGATTGTTAATTCCTTCATTTAAATTTAACTTCATCCATCCATCTAATTGAAAAACTGTGTCATTAGTAAACCTAGTTTGAATACAATTAGTCGCAATCCAATTGTATTTATCAGCTAATGAAACAAAAAAGGATGTACAGTACTTTCTATTTTCAAGTTTTGAGTTTAATTTAATTTCAATATATTCTCTTCCATCATTTGATTGAATGAGGTAAAGACCTATTCCTGAATAACCTAAGCCAGATTTAGGGTATTGATAACCAGCAAAATTGCGTGGGACAGCACCACTACACGAATGAAAAAAATCAGAGCTTCCTCCACAACTAGCCTCAATTATTGGGCTTGGAAAACTTGGTTGGAACCATGGTGTTGCATAACAAATTTGATCAGTTCCTGAATAGTTGGGTACTCCTGCTTTATAGGGACAGGAGTCGTAAAATTCAAAACTCGGATTTGGAACTAAGTTAATTGGCTGTGCAAAACACAGCCAATTCAAATTATAGAAAACAAAAAAGATTAATATCCTATACATTAGTGTTATTTAACAATTAGTTTTTGAACAATTTTCTGATCATTGTTTATTGTTAACTCAAAAACATAAACGCCTTTTGAATAGTTTTGAACGTAAAAGGAGCCCAAATTACCATTGAAATCAACCGCCCATGTTTGAAGTACTTTTCCGCTAATATCCATTATCGAAACTATTCCGTTTTCTCCCTCCTTCAAAGGTAGTTCGTAATGAAAAAATTCACTACTTGGATTAGGGTATATTTTTATTGTAGAATATTCAATTCCAGAATTTGACTGTGCTGATTTCGCCGCATAGGTTTCGGTATCTATAATCATTAAACCAAGTAACACTCTTGCAGTATAAACGGCATTTCCAGCAACCCTTGGTGAAAGATAGGCAATTTCGTTCAATACCAAACTATCTTCTGCCGTGAATTCAATTTCTTTTTCCAACCACGAGCGATTGTATATCTCATAAACACGCTTGTAATTGTACTCGACATCCGAATACGCATCAAATAAGGCCATTAGTTCTTTGGCACCAATGGTGTCTTTTTGCGCTAGTTTCTGTTCATATTCGTATATTTTTGCAGCATTGGTTAAATCCACACTGTCTATGAATTCTTGCATTTTTTGACCTTCAAAAGTGCTTTCATCGATGTAATCTGGAATGATTTTTAGGGTTTTGTATAAATCCACATCCAATGATTTTAATTCTTCATCGGATAAGTAGCTGTACTCCCCTTCCTCATTTATTACTTGAACCAAGCCTGCTGGGGGATTGCCAGCACTAATATAACATGTATTTGGTGCAGAATTAGCTGCTGATGTTGGCTGAATTGCCGCAGGAGGAATCATTTGAGAACTACTCGTACTTGGCATATAAGGCAAAGAAAAACTTCTTGTATAAAACTGCGGTTGAGATTGTCCATTTCTTCTCACGCCCATATACCCACTCGGTATCGTCCAAGTATTGTCTTGAGGTGCGCTCACTGTACCTTGGTTTCCTATAAGTGAGTTAATCCACAAACCTGTGGAATTGTTCACCATGTTGTTGCATTTGAGGGTAATCGGCGTGTTTCCAAAGGCGTAGATTCCTGTGCCTAGAAGTTTTAATAAATTATTTGAAACAACTGCTCCTGTACACGAATTTCCTACAGAAATTCCAAACTGTAAATTGAATTGATTTGCCGCTAGAGGTGCTGGAGCTGTTGCTGTATAGTTAGTCCGTTCAATCGTATTATTGCTAATTGTTGCACTTGGACAGTTATTTATGTGTATTCCAGCGTTTTCATTCCCTACAGAAGCACCT
>RFNX01000156.1 GCA_009926905.1 Flavobacteriales bacterium | reverse complement strand
CTCGCTTGCAAAGGTACATTTTCTCCCAAAGTATCAATCTCACCTCCAAGCCCTGCTGAAATTTCAGGAAGTTCATAAACGCCAAAATCGTCGAAGTAGTAGGCAGTATAGTCACAACCTATTATCTCTGAACATACATAATCATCCCAGGTTATCAGATCAAAACAACCCACGGTCATAAATTTTTCACCTCCCCCCGCAGTGTAAATACCTTTAACCAACATCCAATTCAAAGTATCCCTCAAAATTTCAGTTGCACCAATTCCATCATTTAAAATAATTCGATCATAATTGTGTTGAAAGACAGAATCTTTTGTAAACCGTGCCTGAATGCAATTTGTTGAGGAAAACATAATATCTTCTGTAACAACATAAAAAGAAGTACAATATTTTTTTTTAATTAGATTATCATTAAGCTGAACTTGCAAGTATTCCCGTCCTCCCGAGACATTGGGATTTCCTGTAATGCCAGCTCCTGCATAACCAAAACCTGTCCTTGCGTATTGGAAACCATTTATATTTCTTGGGATTGAACCATTACAAGAGTGAAAATAATCAGTACTACTTCCACCACAATTGAGTGGCTCAGGTTGTGCAGGAGAAAACCAAGGAACAGCTCTACATATTTTATCTACTCCTTGATAATTAGGAGCAATAGGTTGGGGACAACTGTCGTAATATTCAAAGCTTGGATTAGGTACAAGGTTTAATTGACCAAAACTAAACAAATGAAAAAAGAATAAAGTTGACAAAAACATTGTCAGCTTTAAGGAAGTTGACGATAACATTAGTCTACTACTAATTTTCCTGTAGCCGATTTACTTTTCATTTTTACTTTGTAGGTGTAAAAGCCTGCTGACTTGCCTCTGAAATCTATAAAACCTGTTTTAGAATCATAATCTATTTTTTTACTGAAAACTATTCTGCCAAACAAATCAAACACGTCAAATTGTGCAACTTCATTCATTTCAAGTATTACTTCATAATTTACATAATCTTTAGCCGGATTAGGAAAGAGGCGAACAAAATTTTCTGAAACCGATGCGTTAGTTGCCAAGCTATTC
>RFNX01000501.1 GCA_009926905.1 Flavobacteriales bacterium | reverse complement strand
GTCCTCATTTGATCTATCATTTGAGGATTTTTTGTTTATTGAAATTATTGACAATAAGTGCTTTGACAGTTTGAATCCCTTTTGTCGTTCTAATCAAAATTGTTACGAAATAAAAAATCATTCGTTAACTTTGTTACAAACACGTTAGAAATGGAAACAATCACTATAAAAATCAACGAAAGAAGCAAGGCTGGTAAAATGGTCAAAGATTTTTTAGAATTAATTTCAAAAAATCCAGGTGTTGAGATTTTAGAAGAAAAAGATGAGTATGACCCTGAATTCGTAGCTAAGGTTTTAGAATCAGCTGCAAGTAAAAATAGAACACGAGTTACTTCAAAAAATTTATGGGAAAGTATTTAGTTGAATTAAGCGATAAGGCTAAATTTGATTTACAGAAATTTAAAAAATCAGGAAACAAAATTGCTTTAGCAAAAATTACGCGAATTTTTGAAGATTTAGAAAACAATCCTTTTTCAGGAGTAGGACAACCAGAACAACTCAAACATCTTCTTCATGGTTATTGGTCAAGAAGGATCAATCAAAAAGATAGATTAATTTATCGTGTTATTGAAGATAAAGTTCTGGTGGAAGTGGTTTCCGCTATGGGACATTATTCTGACAAGTAAATTATTTGTTTCAAAAGTATTCTTATTTATCCAAAATGCTTTTAATCTACTTTATTCCAACAAATGAATTGTAGATTTCCTTTGTAATCTCCGCTATTAATTGTTCGGTAGCTTCGTAGCTTTCTGTGGAATGTTTCACGAAAACTGCAATGGACAAATGTGTGCCATCCGGAAGTGTGATGATTCCAACGTCATTCAGGGCATAAATAATTTTATCGCTGTCTCCAGTACCCGTTTTGTGTGCTACAATTGTTCCTTCAGGAAGTAAGCCCTTTAATCTTTTCGAACTTGTTGGAGATTCAATCAAAAAGCGCATTAATAAATCTGTGCTCGACTTTGACAATAACTTATTCGCATAAAAATCTGTCAACATCGATGACATTGTTGATGGCTTGCAATAGTTTTTATAC
>RFNX01000157.1 GCA_009926905.1 Flavobacteriales bacterium | reverse complement strand
GGAAGAACGTTTAGTTGTATTACTTTCAACATCAATGCCTAACATTACTCTGGCGGTGAATACAGCTGTTCCACCATAACTCGGGTCTTGATAAGCGATGTCGTAAAGTGCTGAACTGTCCTGTGGTGTAAAACTGTAAACACCAATAAACCATGTTCTCCAATATATGTCGTTTACTACTTTAACGTGAGTTCGATATAAAAAGTTGAAGATTAATACTAATCAAGCGAATTATTTTGTATATTTAATGTGTTGAATATCAAATAATTAACAAAACAATTCGCCATGATTAATAAGGATAAAATTATAGAAATTTTTGTATCTATTGACGATTTCTGTCAGATTTTTGAACCTGAATTGAATAAAAAGTTGATTGGTAAGTCTAAAATCCGTAATAAACCTTCCAAATTATCAATGTCAGAAGTGATGACTATTGAGGTTGCATTTCACCACTCAGGATTTAAAAATTTTAAGGAATTTTATCTTGGTTACGTTCAAATTCATTTGCGAGATTTGTTCCCAAATACAGTTAGTTATAATAGAATGACTGAGCTTTGTTCTGCTAGTATGCTTCACCTTTTTGCCTATCTAAAGAGTTTTGGTTTGGGCGATTGTACTGGAATTAGTTTTATTGATTCAACTCCACTAAGAGTATGCTCCAATAGAAGAATTCACCAACACAAAACATTTAAAAATATTGCGCAGAGAGGTCAATGTTCCATAGGCTGGTTCTATGGATTTAAACTTCACATTATCTGCAATGACAAAGGAGAATTGGTGGATATGGCAGTTACACCAGGTAATGTTAATGACCGAAAACCTCTATCTCAAAAATCATTTATTCACAAACTTTGGGGTAAATTATTTGGTGATAAAGGATACATTTCAAAGCAGTTATTTAACGAGTTATTTGGTCAAGGAATACAACTAATAACTAAGCTGAAAAGAAATATGAAATCAACTATATTGACTCCTTTGGTGGACGCTGTTTTAATACGAAAAAGAGCTATCGTTGAAACAATAATTGATCAACTCAAAAATATTTGTCAAGTCGAACATTCTAGACACAGAAGTCCAAAAAACTTCTTCAATAATCTATTCGCTGCTTTGATCGCTTATAATTTTAATGATAAAAAACCATCATTAAAATGGCAATTTGTTGACACAAATCAACTTTATTTGCCTTTGTAGTTATATCGAACTCACGTTATTTAA
>RFNX01000373.1 GCA_009926905.1 Flavobacteriales bacterium | reverse complement strand
TTGAAGGACATTTGTAAGATTAATTGAATCCGTCTATTTCTTTGGATAAAAAATCCAATGATTCTTCGATGGAAGTGTAATCCGCAGGGAGTGTTACTGTTTCTGTTTTGTTTACCGCATTGGATTTTGTAACCAATTGCAAAGCAGACATCGCCAATAAATCCTGTGTATCTTTTACTGCATAACTTTTACTCAACAACTCAATCGCTTTGTTGATGTCTTCCGCCGCTTTTAAAACCTTTCCTTGTTCTGCTTCCAAAACATTTAATGGATACGTTCTACCGGCGATAGTAATTTTCAATGAAACTTTACTCATTTCTATTGCTTAAGCTGTTCAATACAGTGTTCAATTTCTCTAACAAGTTCGTCAATCTCCTCTTCGCGTTTACCTAAAACGGGAGTTGGAACTTCAACAACTTTACTTTGAGCCAATTTCAATGCCGAATGCAACGTTTCAACCTCAGTAATTAAAGAAAATGCTTGATTTGATTTATCAGCTAATTCCACTTGCAGTTGTTTCACTTTCGCTTCCAATTCAGTGTTTTTTTTACGTTCAGCTTCGAGCGAAATGTGAATCGCCCTAACTTTACCTAAGATTTCTTCAATACTGTTTTGAATTTTTTCGGTCATTTTTTTTTGACTTTTCACAAAGTTAACATTGTTAAGTTTACAAGCAAATGATTTCAGTATGTATTTTGAAACTTTTTGAAGATAACTTTGTATATGCGCAAGCTTGAAGTAGTATTCGTTTTTCTTTCAGTTATTTATTCCTTTCAGTCACAAGTTGTTTCGTGTAATAATGGTTTGCATTCTCCATTAGGTATTCCTTTGGAACTAAGTGCGACATTTGGTGATATCCGACCAAATCATTTTCACATGGGACTCGATTTCCGAACAAATGGCCGCGAAGGAATTTCGATTTACGCCATTAATAGCGGTTATGTTTCAAGAATAAAAATTTCTCCTTCAGGTTATGGACGTGTACTTTATGTGAACCATCCGAATGGAAAAACGAGTGTTTACGCACATTGTTCAGCATTCTCTAAGACAATAACGGATTTTATCTTGCCAATTCAATGCAAAGGATTTTTAAATGAAATTGACCTTATTTTGACTAAAAATCAACTTCCAGTTAAAAAAGGCGAACTCATTGCCTATTCTGGAAATAGTGGAAATTCTACAGGACCACATTTACATTTTGAGATCAGACAAACAATTACTGAATTAGCATTGAATCCGTTAAAAAATGGATTTTCAGTTAACGATACTTTGCCACCCGTTTTAAACGCTTTAAAAATTTATGCAGTAGATGAAAATGGTTATATTGTTCCAGGGAAATCGAAAATTATAAAAGTTGTTACCAACAAAAAAGGCATCCTTCAAATTCCAAAAGATGTCATTGTTGTTCCTGTGGACTTTTTGGCTTCTAATTCCAAATTGGCTTTCGCAATCAGTGGAAACGATCCTATCGGTAAGAAAAATTCTTCATTCGGTTTATACGAAAATATGCTGATTCAAGACAAAGACACTATTTTTCGTTCGTCGGTTAATCGCATTGCATTCGATGATTCACGTTATGTCAATACGTACGAGGATTATGAAGAATACAAATTAAGCAGTACGAAATTTCATAAATTATTTAAAACCAAACACAATCCTTTGCACATTTATCATTTGGACGAAGTGGGTTCTATTGTGCTTACTCCAAAAGATACATCTAAGATTTCAATCGTTCTTAAAGACGTTAACGGCAATCAAACGCAATTGAAATTTTCAGTCATTGTTCCAACTGAAATCCCTTCAAAAACGAAACCCTTTTACAATTCGAAAGATTATTTTTTACCGGATTCAAGTTATACTTTTCAAAACACAAAAGTACGATTTGACATTCCAAAATATACGTTTTATGAACCGTGCAAGAAAATTGTGAATTTGGAAAAAGCAAGCATTGGCAATCCTTCCGAACCGATTCAAAATTCTATTAAAGTAACGTTTCCAATTCTGAAATCTATTACAATTGAAAAGCAATACATTCAAGTAGAATCGGGAGGAAGTAATCACTCGCTGAAAACAAATTGGATAGGAGGGAAGCTCGTTGCAGAATCAAAGTTTTTGGGTGAATTTTCTGTGAAAATTGATACCATTCCACCGATGATTAAGACTTCAAATTTTAAAGAAACAGATTCATTAATAACAAAAGAAAGAATGTCGTGGAAAGTAAGCGATTCCCAAACGGATATTGTGAACTACCAGATTTTTGTGGAAGGGAAATGGTTTCCAATGGAATACGATTTGAAAAATAAAGTACTCGTTTTTAAACGAAATTCAATGATGAGAGCTGAACAAGAAGTTGAAATAAAAGTGGAAGATTCTTGTGGAAATGTAGCTGTTTGGTGTGGAACTTTATGTTTTAGTGAGCTCCCCCAGCCATAAATTCTTTCAAATAAAATGGCGTGAAATAAGCTATATCTTCAAATTCTTGTTTAATAAATTTCTCATTTGCCAGGTGTATCTGACCTTTCGCTGAAGGAAGTAATTCCAAGTCAAAAATTATGTTTCTATTTTGCCAAAGTTGATGCATTTTTGGCGCTCCGTCTCCAAAACAAACAAAAGGTTCGTAATTAGAATAAGAGTTTTCATCTATAATATCAGCACTCAATTCTTTTAAAGTTGATAAATCCGTTTTAAAAATCTGACAATAAACTTCCATTCTTCGCGCGTCAATCATTGGAGTTAAGGTTGAATTTGGGTATTTTTCTTTCCCTAATTTTGCCATCGCGTCCATTGTTTGAATCGAAATCAACGGAATGTTCAAGGCATAACATAAACCTTTAGCTGTAGAAATACCAATGCGTAAACCCGTATAAGAACCAGGGCCTGAGGAAACTGAAACAGCGGCTAAATCGTTCATTTTCAAGTTGTTTATATGCATCAATTCTTCAATGAAAAGTGTTAACGATTCCCCGTGCATGAATTGGTCGGAAGCATCTTCTTTACAATCAATCAATATTCCATTTGAGGAAATGGCAACAGAGCAAACTTTAGTCGCTGACTCAATATGTAAGATTACTGAACTCACTCTTTTATTTCAAATTTGAATCCAACTCCATGAATATTAGAAATTTTAATTGTTGGTTCTTCCTTTAAATACTTGCGTAACTTCGTGATAAACACATCGAAACTTCTACCAATAAAATAATCATCTTGTCCCCAAACGGCATTTAAAAAGACCTCTCTTGGTACTACTTGATTTTTGAATTTATAGAGTACTTTTAAAATGTGCGCTTCTTTTTTAGTAAGTGTTTTAAGTTCTCCATTGTGTTTTAAGGTATAATTTTCCACATCAAACAAATATATACCCAATTGAATTAACTTTTCTTCTAATGCTTCAGTTTTAATGTTAACACGTTTCAAAAGTGCTTTTATTCTTAATTGCAATTCTTCAATACTAAACGGTTTTGTGAGGTAATCATCGCCACCAGAATTGAAACCAACAACCTTATCTTCAGTCATTGATTTTGCAGTTAGAAATAAAATAGGAATTTCAGAGTTGAGTTTACGAATGTCTTTTGCCAAGGTAAATCCATCTTTTTTCGGCATCATCACATCGAAAACACATAGGTGGAAAATCTCTTCATTGAAACGTTGTAAAGCCTCTACACCATCGCAAGAAAGTGCAACAGAATAACCATCGGACTTCAATTGATCGGAAATTACCAGTCCTAAATTCAAATCGTCTTCAGCCAATAATACCTTGATTTTCATATCTTTTTAATTGATTTTTAAAGTTATATGGACCGCGTTAGCAGCAACGAAGTTAATCGCAACTTAAAAATTTTAAACTGCTTGTAACGATTATCTTTATGACTTATTTCATATTTCTAGATGCTTGTTTAAAACACCAAGAGCTCTGAACAAAAGTCCAAAGCTCTCAGTAATCAACCTAACCTACTACTACTTCAACAAAGTTATGTATTTCAATCTTATTATAATAATTTTTAATTAATTTTTTGTGAAATATTTACAACTAGTAATGAGTTAAGAGGGAATTCCCTAAAAAAAGGCAATTGTAAGGTTATTTATCTGAATAGTGTCCCATTGCTGAAACAACTTCAACTGTAACAACTTTGTCATTAACACTATAAATCAATCTATCTTTATGATTTATTCTCCTTGACCAAAATCCTTGAAGATTGTATTTTAGAGCTTCTGGTTGCCCTGTACCGGTATATGGATGAACTTTCAATTCTTCTAAAAAGGTTTTTATTTTTCTTTCTACGGATTTATTGCCAGATTTCTTATGATTGACAATGTCAATTCTGGCTTTTTCCGTTAATACAACTATAAACTTTCCCATAGTTTGTCTACATCATCAACAACATACCTTTTCTTACTTGCAGCTGATTTCTTAACCATTTTCACAAATTCAGGATTATAGGGAGAATTATCATCAATAATTTCTACTGATTTATCACCTTTTACATACTCATTCAATAAAAGTATCAACGCTTTACCTTTGTTAGTTCGTTCGTTGATTTTTAAAGTAATGGTTGCCATATTCTTGAATATTTTCTAACACAAAGTTAAGATTTTTTTAGTGGAAATAAAAACACATCTTTTTCAAAACAAACAAAATTAAAATCTTATTTCAATTACCTTTATCTTTGTGTAAAATCAAATTATGGCATCCATACTAATTGTAGATGACGAAGAGGATATTCGTGAGATGTTATCCTATAACTTAAGTCGCGAAAACCATCAAGTGAGAGCTGTTGAAAACGGCTTAGCATGTTTGAAAGCTGTAAATGAATCAAAACCTGATTTGATTTTATTGGATGTGATGATGCCAGAAATGGATGGAATTGAAGTATGTGAAAATCTGAAGGCATCCACAGAAAATCAAGATATTTTAATTTGTTTCCTAACTGCTCGAAGTGAAGATTACAGCCAAATTGCTGGTCTAGAATCTGGTGGCGACGATTATGTAACAAAACCAATCAAACCAAAAGTATTAATAAGTAGAATCAATGCACTCCTTAGACGCAAAGAAGCAACCAACCCTGTTGTTCAGGTTACTTCTAAAGAACTTAAAATCAATCGAGAGAAATACTTGGTTGAAAAAGATGGGCTAGAAATTCAATTGCCCAGAAAAGAATTCGAATTATTGGCTTTATTGGTTTCTCTTCCAAATCATGTTTTCAAACGCGAAGTGATTTTGGAGAAAGTTTGGGGCACAGATATAATTGTAGGAGATCGTACCATCGACGTTCACATTCGAAAATTAAGGGAAAAAATCGGTAATCAGTCCATTTCAACTGTCAAAGGTATTGGTTATAAATTCAACGATTAAGTTGGAACGCTTTTTGCTAAATCTGTCAAAAAAAATTACCCACAATGAAAAAACACTTTACTTCACTTTTTGCATTTTTGTTGCTAATAATCACTGCAAATGCACAAACAGGTTTTGAATCTCAGTTTTCTGGAATTAAATCAGAATTACAAAAATGGGATCAAGTGCGTGGCGAATGGTTAGCAAATTCACTGGTTGCAATTTCTAATAGAACGGCTGTTCCTGACCGTACTTTCCCTGAAGAATTTACGCCTTATGAAATGCTGACCTTGGTTCCAATGGAGAAAAGAAAAGACATTTTGAGTGCTGTGCAACAAGGTAGAAAAACAAGTACAACAGAGTTTAATCAAAATTGGCAACGTGTAGAATATGTTGTTAATCATAGTTTTTGCAGTCAATTGATGGGAAGGAGTTACGGAGATCCGCATTTGAATTCATTCGATAATGCATCGTATTCATTTCAAACAGTTGGAGAATTCGTTCTTTCAAAATCCAATCAAGGTCATTTTGAAGTACAATCCAGACAGCGCCCGCAAAGCGATAGTTTTTCATTGAATACAGCGCTTGCAATGAACGTTGGCGGTGACAGATTGTGTTTTTATTCCGATGAAAAACCAGATGGCAATCAAAGTGCTTTGCGTTTGGAAGGTGACCCGATTCAATTGCAAGGAAGAACTTATTTTTTACCACACGGAGGAACCATTCGTTTGGAAGGAAGAAATTACATCGTTTCTTGGCCAACAGGTGAATCGGTAATTTTAGATAGAAGAACGAGTGGCAACATGAATTTTGCAAATGTTACTGTACAAATTTTTGGATGCGACCAAGGAGATTTTCAAGGTCTTCTAGGAAATGCCAATGGAATGATGGACGATGACTTTAATAGCAACAATAATAATACGCGTCCTGTTTATGCTTCATTCTCTACTTTCGGAAATCCTGCGATGCAACAAGTTTCTCAAAATGCAGAAAAGGAATATTTAAGTTATTTGGCGAAAGATTTTGCAGACGAATGGCGCGTTACAGACATGAATACCTTGTTTGATTATGGTTTAGGACAATCCACAGCTTCATTTACAGATCGTTCTTTTCCAAGGGTGCATTTCACCTTGAACGATATGAATCCCAATCAACAAAGTGTGGCAAGAAGACGCTGCGAACAAATGGGCGTTTCTCAAGCTGAAATGCGTGGCTGTATCTTCGATAATGGATTTTTGAACATCAATCCGAATCCGATTCCAACGCCAACAAATCCAACTCAAGGTGCAACATTACCAATTGTTATCAAACCTTATGTTAATAACAACCATACTATTTTTGCAAACGGAGGATTACTCGGCACTGGAAATGGTGCACATCCAATTACTCCTAATGTTGGTCAAGGTGATTTAAATGCAGACCAAGTTAATCCGTCCACAACTGAACCAAAAAATAAAGGAACAGAGCCTGTTTCTCCAAAACCAAGTGCTCCATTTCAACCGAATCCAACTCCATCAAATGAAATGAGTAATCCAGTTATTATTGACAAGCCAAATCGTCCTATAAATATTAATGTGCAGCCAAGACCTAGCGCTCCAGCAACAAATCCAGTTAGTCCTTCCCGTCCATCAACGCCACAAGTAAAGGGAATCAAAATCGGTAAAGGGTAATTGTTATTTATACTCATTACAGTAAAAAACTCTTTGTTTTTCTATCTTCAAGGGTATTGTTTAGCTACAAACATCAAAAAAAAGGCAGAAACTTAAAAATTCCTGCCTTTCCATTTGATAAGAGAGAGTTTTTATTTAACGATTTTGAATGTGTAACGTACGTTTTTGTTATTTAAAACAAGAACGTATTGACCTTGTTTCAACGTTTCAACATTTATGCTTTCGTAAGTTGTTGAAACATCTCCAGAAATAACTTTTCTACCTAATAAATCGATGATTTCAAATGAAGAATTTCCGTTTAAACCTTTCAAATTCAATTCATTGATAACTGGATTAGGATAAATGGTTACAGATTTTGCTCCAACTTCAGAAATTCCAACTGATTGGAAGTTCAATTGTGAATTGATTTGTAAGAATTTCGGATTGTCTTTTTGTCCGCAAGTTAATTGAAGAATAACATTATAAACCCCAAATCCTGAATTGAATTGATACGTTGCGTCAATTAGAATTGTAGTTCCATTGTTCAAACCAATTTGCCATGTGGCAATGGTAGAATCACCGAAAGATTGATATGATATTACTGCTGCACTCACAACCGCATTGTAATCAAAAGTACAATTATCAATCCAATCACTTGTAGCAGAACCAATCACCGTTGAGTCATTGAATACTGTTCCGTTAAAGACGATTGTGTCACCAACGTTTGCTCCTGAATAATTGACGAAACCAGTTGCAGAAGTACTACATCCCGCAGCATCAATGATTGAAACACTGTAAGTTCCTGGACACAAATCAGTTGCTGTTGATGCGTTTATTCCGTTATTGGAATTGTAAGTGTAAGGTGCTGTTCCACCAGTCACAGTTACAGTATATGTTCCATCGCAAACTAAATTAGATGATGCATCTGTAGTAGTAATAATTGCTGCAAGACCAAAACAATTTGTCAGATTTGTTGAATCTTCTGTGATGTTGAAATAGACATAAGAAGTGCAACCAATATTATCTGTTACACTAACATTATAGTTTCCACTGCACAGATTGGACGCTTGTGAAGATGTAATATTTTGATTCGACCAAGAGTATGAATAAGGTGCTGAACCTCCTGTAACTACAATCGTTGCTGAACCATCACAAGCCGTTGGATTCGATGTGTAAGTTGTGTTTACAGAAGCAACATATCCAACACAAGGATTACTAGCAATTGTAAATGTTTCCGTCATTGGCCCGTTCAAAGTTGTATAATTTACAGTGTAAGTCCCTTGACATAAATTATAAACGGCATATCCTCCCGTTTGAATTACTGAGCCACCACCGAACCAATTTTGTACAGAAATTACTGTCACAGAATCCTGAATCATTGCATAACCATTGCAGACATTTGAATTGTTAGCATTTCCCGTAGTTACAAATTGCGCGTTGGAAATTCCTACAAAAAATAGGAACAATAAAGTAAATAGATTTTTCATAGGCTTTTATTTTTCAGTTAAGTGACGATTTCGTTCATGGATAAGTTGCTTGAATGAATTACTTATAACTCTTGTTTCGCATAGCTTTTAGAAAGTCATAAACTTTTTTCAATATCATGAAATTGTTAAAAATGAAAATTAGGTATAAATACTTATTGCACAGTATGTTAAAAGTTCTTAAATTGCACAAGTTTAACGCTTCAGCGGACGCTTAATTCTTTTGTTATTTTCCTAATCTAATTGCTTATGAGATTAATTATTTTTTTTCTCGCTTTTTTACCTTTTTTCGGGTTATCGCAGATTCCAACCACAACATCAGACGGAACCACCTTAACTCCAGGAGGTAAGTTTGAAAAATTCTATGATCATTATGGAAATGAGTATAATTTGAAAGATTTAATGATTGATACGGTCACTCCATCGCAAAAATCAGTTACATACCCAAATGAATGTACAAATAGTGGTTATTTTAAATTATACTTCGAAGAAGGATCAGGTTTTGAATTACCAATTTCACTTCACCAAGAAAGAAGAGCGGTTTTATGTCAATTATTCAAAGAATTATCTAATTTCATAGTTCCAGTTAATCCAACAACTTCTGTCAATATTTGGGTTAGAAAATTTGAATTTTATAATTCAAACGCAGTTAGTAGTAATATTAATGCGCTTTCAAGTGGATTGTATTCAATGCCAATGAATGCAACTAGTATGGGTGGAATAGTTGATAATGAAATTTGGAAAACAATAAATTCTGGCGTTAATTCTTATACAAATGTAGCGTTACCAATTTATTCTAATTCAACTAATAACACTGTTGAACCACCATTTTACCACGGCATCATTGCTTTTAATTTTTCCAATCCAGCTATTAATTGGCATACCAACCTTTCTCAAACTCCACCTTCAAATCTTTTTGACATGTACACCATTGGCCTGCATGAAATTACACATTCTTTAGGTTTTAATTCTTTAATTACTGAAAATGGAAATTCTCAATTTTTAGCTTCTGGCTACAATTATTACACAAGATATGACTCTTTTTTGAAAACGTCAAACAATGGGCTCAATTTAATTTCTAATCTTGGAAGTTGTTCTGCGATGTATGATTATTCTTTTAATGCAAATGTTCCCTTATCTATATTGACTCAAACTAATTGTTCAATTGCGCCTGTTTTTACAGGAACTGTAAATCAAACAATTCTTACGAACAATTCATTTTCACAAGGTACTAGTTTAAGTCATTTTAAAGATGTTTGTCATACATTAAATGGTGTAATTGACAATCAAGTTGCAAATATGTATTATGTGATGTCTGGCGTTAATGATCCTGGAGTAATGAAACGTTTTTTAAAACCCGAAGAACGTTCTGTATTGTGTGATTTAGGATATAAAGTACAAGGTGTTTATGGTTCAAATTTGAATTTATCCTATAAAAATTATGCTCAATCCATGTGTTCAGGAAATGGCGTCGTTGGAGTTAACGATGGTATTTCAAACGGAAATTATACTTATGTTGTTAACCAAGGTAGTAGTTTAACATTTAATTCAACAAGTGGAAGTCCATATAATATAATTGCAAATGATTTAGGAGCAGTTAGTTTTGAATGCCCTCAGTTAGTTTATGCAACAAGTGGCATTAATATAACTAACAGTATTCCTAATACTTCTTTTACATTTAATACATCCAGTACCGCAACTCCAGGTATTATGTTAATCAGATATGTACCAATATCAGCAGGTGGAAAACGAGGTAATATTACCTATATATACGTTATTGTAAATGATAACACAAATTGTACTTTTTCCTCATGTAATATGGTTTCTAATGGAGGTTTTGAAAATGGAAATGGAAATTGCGGTGAATTTAATATTACAAATGGAAACATGGCTTATTGCTGGGCTGGGCAATCGGGAAGTCCTGATTTGTATAAAAGAAATTGTACTAATGCAACTTACAATGTTCCTTTTATAAATGCGGTGAGTAACTTTGATACTTGGAATAATGGAATAAGTGGTGCTCCAGTAAATGATGTTTTTGGAGCGCTTTTAAAAACTTCACTTGTTAATGGAACTGTTTATGAAGAATCTTTTCAAGTTAAACTTTCCTCTCCATTACAACAAGGTGTTACTTATAAACTACGTTTTTTCGCACGATTAAAAGCAACAAATCTTATCCCTTCACCAACCCCCGTTGGTTTAGTTGTTTCTTCTAGTCTTAGTTACTTAGCTAATGCTGGCAATCTATATATGTCGAATAACCCTTCAAATTATGACCAAGAAGGTACTACATTTATTACAATAAATAATTTTCAAAATTGGCAGTTTTATGAATATGTATTCACCCATGATGGACCTTCAGGATACTATAATTTAATGCTGGGATTGGACAATGAGGCAATACTTTCCAGTACTCAAAAGTATGTATTCATTGATGATATACAATTATTTCCTTCGATTACTGCACCAGATTTAGATATGCCATCAACTTTTTGTATCAACCAAAGTCCCTACAATTTACTTTTAGCGACTAATTATGGAACAGGTACTTTCTCAGGAAATGGAGTTACTAACATTGGAACAGATTATTTTTTCAACCCAGTAACGGCAGGAGTTGGAACACATATTATTACATACAACTATACAAACAATCTTGGTTGTGTGGTGCAAGATTTTCAAACAGTTACAGTTGTCAATTCAACCATTAATATTAATGCATCAGCTTCCCCTCAAACAGTATGTTCTGGTGGAAGTACAACTTTAACAGCATCAGGTGGAGTTACTTATAATTGGAATCCTGGTAATTCTAATTCAAACCCATTTGTAGTTTCAAATATTACAGCAAGTACAAATTATACGCTTATTGCAACAAATGCAGCAGGATGCCAAACGACAATTCAAGTACCCGTTTATGTTACCACTGCAAGTTCATGTTGTACTTCTCCTAATATTTCTATTCCAAATAATTCAACTAGCAGTACTTATGCTACAAGTTATTCTAATTTGACCTTTGAAATACAAGGTCAATTAACTGTCAACTCTAATCTTTCATTGACAGGTTGCACCCTCCGAATGGCACCGAATGCTAAGATTATTGTAAATACAGGATTCACTTTGGATTTGACTACATGTACGCTTTATTCGTGCTCTGATATGTGGCAAGGTATAGAAGTTTCAAATTTTGGTTTTCTTAAATTAAATAATACTAGAATTGAAGATGCAATTGATGCCGTTTTAAGTTTGAGTGATGCAACATTAAATATTAATAATTGTACATTCAATAAAAATAAGACAGGGATTCATCTTGAAAACTGGACTTCATATAGTGGAATAAACGGTACAACTTTCGACTGTACTTCAAATCCTTTAACAACTCTAACTAACTATTTAAAAGCCCCTTTCGCTAATCAAAAATCTCATTATGGTATTTATTTAAATAAAATGGCAAATTTAACTATTGGGGGAACAACAGCAAATACTTTTCAAAATTTAGAGGTAGGTATTTATGCTCAACAATGTACTAATGTCACTATTCAAAGAAATAACTTTACAAATATTAATTCAACATGTCCAGTTTCAGGTGCTTGTACATCTGCTACTCTAAAAGGTTGGTGTATATATGCTTATGGAAGTCAAAATATAACTATTGGAAATTCAACTAATAATGTTCTTGGAAATACTTTTACATCTTCTTTTAATGGAATAGGTTTAGAGCAAATAACAGCCTTTGGAATTCATAACAATTCCTTTTCGAATATTTTTACACTTCCAGTTTGGAATGGATCTTCATTTCAGTATACAAGTACTGGAAATTGCATTTCAATTTATAATATGTCTTTAGCTGTATCAAACAATTTTATTCAAAATAATACTTTTCTGGATTTTGATAGAGGAATTTATTACACAAACAATGCTAGTAATTCTTTGACTATTAGTCAAAATAGATTTTCAAACTTTAACATTAACAAAAGTACAGGGGTGCATATCCTAGATAATCCTGTTCAATCGTTTACAATAAGGAATAATATTTTTAACGTCAATACATATCAAAATGGAGGACGTGCTATAATTGTTGAGAATGTTAATACTAGCTTTGCTACTGGTCAAAATTTATCAATAAGAACCAACACCATCAGAAATGTAAACAGAGGCATTTGGGTGACAAACTATAACAGCCCTCAAATTATTGACCATAATTCAAATTTGTATAGTATTGGTTCAGGAACTACAGGTACACGTGCTGGGATTTATTTCCCTGCTACTTTAAC
>RFNX01000160.1 GCA_009926905.1 Flavobacteriales bacterium | reverse complement strand
AACGATACCGAATACGGTCTTGCTGCCTATGTGCATACAACAAACATTGGTCGAATGTTTAGAGTATCTGAACAATTAGAGGTTGGGGTGGTAGGTATCAATAAAGGAGTATTTGCTACTGAAGTTGCTCCCTTTGGTGGAACTAAGCAATCTGGGATTGGTACTGAAGGTTCGAAATATGGTATCGAAGAGTATCTCCATCTAAAGCGTCTATCTATTGGCGGAGTAGATGAATAGTTTTTAGAGATGTTCATCACATCTTTACGGGAGTAATTTGAAAAAAATAGTAATTTATTATGGATAATCTAAATAAACGTGAATTAATTTTAAAAGAAGCCCTAAATTGTTTGCATCGAAGCGGCTATCAAGCGACTGGTCTTAGAGATCTGCTTGACCGAATCAAAGTTCCTAAAGGCAGTTTTTATCATTTTTTTCAAAGTAAAGAGCATCTTGGCTTAGAGGTTATTAAAGCCTATGGTGGCTTTGCTTCTGAACAATGGAAAAAAAGCTTTGACGAGCTTGATGGCTCCGCCGAGGAAAGACTTGCTCACTATTTCAAGTCTTTGACTCAATACTATACAAAACAGGACTTTGGGAAGGGTTGTCTATTGGGAAATCTTTCCCTTGAAATGTCGGACAAAAGCGTAGAGATCCGAAATTTAGTTAATCAATCCCTGGACGTATTTGCGAAAACAATCGCTAAAGTTTTGGCTAGGGATCGGGGGCTAACTGCTAAACCCAATAAAACTGAAAATCTTTTAGCAGATCTCCTTGTGGAGGCTTGGGAAGGGGCCTTGATTAGAATGAAATCAAGCAAAAGTAAAAAACCTCTTGAACAATTTATTGAATTTTCATTGCCAAGAATTCTTGCGATGAGAACTGAACATTAATTTATTGAATGCCATATCTTAGCGTTAATACTCCCTTAAAAATACAAGTAGAAGCTAAGGAGCAATTAGCTCGTGAGTTAATTGCTGCGTATTCCGAAATTATGCAAACCCAGCTGTGGAGACCCAATGTGGGGATTATCGAAATGGGAGACGGTAATGTAGTTCACTTAGCTGATGATGCTCTTGAGCCGATCATGATGGTCATGGTGGAGTACCGTCGTGGTCGACCCCACGAGCTTCGCCTGCAACTTGCTAGACGCATTGCCAAAGCATGTCATCAAATACTCAAGTTCCCAGAGAAAAACGTGTTAATTGAATTTACCCCACACGATGGAAATGAAATCTATCGCAATGGGGAGTGGGTAGCAGATTGGACACCTGGTGAAGCAACTACCAAATAATAAGAGTGCACTTTAAAAGGACGCTCTTAAATGTCGGTTAACCCGACAAATTAGACATCCGACCGCCTGCCAATGCCACCCGACATCCATCACATTCCACTCCGAACCATGGTTCTCGGTGCGTACTGAACACCAAATGTCAGCAGGTTAAAACCATTGTTTAACTAGTTGTTTTAGCTCATTTTTACAGCTTCTAAGGCGTAGGTCGCACGTTCGAATCGTGC
>RFNX01000239.1 GCA_009926905.1 Flavobacteriales bacterium | reverse complement strand
ATTGCGTAATCGATCAGCAATAGCAGTACCGTCATAGGTCTTTAAAAAAGCATGCACCTCTTCATCCACAATCGTGTCGGCACGCGCCTCATTGCCCTTATCAAACATTTGTGGCTTTATACGAAAATAACGGATGTAGTCTGTATAGGGATAGTTCACCAATGCGGCTGCTAGCTGCCCACTCCGAACCACATCATTCTTTCTGGCCGCATCACGTAACTCAATAAATGATTTATCCGCTTCGCTAAGCTCATAAGACTCTGATAGATTATGTTGCGCTTTAGCCTTATTGGGTGATTTGGCAAAGCCTGGCTGCCAGAGTCCGAGATTGAGAAGTAGAACGCAAGCCAAAAAGGCAAAAGCGGGTTTTGCTGATTTTGGGGTAAATAAATTTTTGGACATCGTTCTATTTTCCCCCGATAATTGAATCCATGCACACTCCAATTGATCTAGTTCGCCGCAATTTATTATCTACTCGAGCTAAGTTTATAAAAAATACGGACTTTGAAGGAGATAATTTAGGTCTTTTAAGCAATGTTGAGGATTTCCTCTCCAATATTTGCTCAGACTATCATTCAATTGCCTTTTGTTGGCCGTATAAAGATGAGCCAAATTTAATCAAATTGCTTTTATGGTGGTGCAAATCAAACCCGAAGCGAATGCTACTGCTTCCCAAAATTGAAATTAATAAAACAATGAGTTTTTATAGTTGGTCAGAATCTGATCAACTAATTAATAATCGCTTTGGAATCCCTGAGCCTGACCCCAATTCAAAAAACTGTTTTTTGGTAAACCCTGATTGCATCCTAATTCCCTGTGTTGGATGGGGCTTTTATCATAACCAATACTGGCGGCTAGGTTATGGCGGTGGTTACTTTGACCGAACTATATTTAATCTAAAAAATAAGGGGCATTTATTTAAAACAGTAGGAATTGCGTACGATTGGCAAAAGCTGAATCATGATCTTTGGAGGCCCCAAGACCATGATCAACCACTTGATTATATTTTGACAAATTCCTCTATCTACCCCAAAGTTTAAATTTAACTCAGGATTTGGTTAACTTAAGATTTTTTGCAATTCGAAGGGTGGGTTCTGCTTGATTTAATGAGTAAAAATGCAATCCGGGCACTCCTGAAGCAATCAATTTTTCACATAAATTGGTGACAACCTCTTCACCAAAGGCTCTTATTGAAAGAGTATCGTCACCAAATGATTGGAGTCTCAGTCTTACCCAACGGGGAACTTCGGCACCACAGGCGTCAGAAAATCGCAACAATTGAGCACTACTCGTTATGGGCATGATACCTGCAACAATTGGAACATCAACACCCCGACGACTCACCTCGTCTACAAATCTAAAATACGCGTCGCAATTAAAAAAATATTGTGTAATGGCAGAGTTTGCGCCTACACGAACTTTCTGAACAAAAAAATCAATATCTTTTTCTGGCGACTTTGCTTGAGGATGTGACTCTGGGTAGGCTGCCACCTCTATATGAAACCAGTCTTGCGTTTGGCTTCGAATATAGTCAACCAATTCATTGGCATGATGAAACTCTCCGTACTGCCCCATTCCCGATGGCAGATCTCCCCTTAAGGCAACCATTCTCTTTATGCCAAGCTCTTTGTAGTGGCTTAAGAGCTCCGACACCAAAGCACGGGTATTTCCAACGCAAGATAAATGCGGGGCAACCACATCACCAGCCCCATGGATCATGCGCACCGTCTGCAATGTGCCAGCTTGGGTTGAGCCTCCAGCGCCATAAGTAACAGAATAAAAAGCTGGATTAAGCAGCTGATTGTATTGCTGCCTAGTTTTTTCTAACCGATCTAAGCCGTCAGTTGTTTTTGGTGGAAAAAACTCAATGCTAATTTCCATGATTATTTGTCCACATTAATAACGATAAGTTTCTGGCTTAAATGGGCCCTCTTTTTTCACACCAATATAAGAGGCTTGTTGATCATTTAGTTCTGTTAGTTGTGCGTTAAGCTTCTTAAGCTGTAAACGCGCTACTTTTTCGTCTAAATGCTTTGGTAGGGTGTATACGCCCACTGGATATTTAGTGGTACCTGCTGCC
>RFNX01000163.1 GCA_009926905.1 Flavobacteriales bacterium | reverse complement strand
CTGAGTGCTATTTGATCTTTGTTATTGATTCCAGCATTTAAATCCTTTGAAACTAAGGAGAGATGCATAAGCTCCTGCAGGCCCGCACACCTAAGGGCGAAGCAAAGCCTTCGCAATAGCTGTTCCTTTGCGCTCAGTCCACCTGGCTCCACAGGATCAGGTAGATGGCTGCAAAAACGATCGTAGCCCACTAGTCTTGCCACCTCTTCGATGAGATCTACCTCCCGTTTAAGGTCACCACTACGGGATGGCGGCACATTCACATGCCATATCTCATCTTCGCTTTGCTGCTCACCCTCACTATTAACGCTGCAACCAAGGCGCTCCAAGATATTCACAACTTCCTGGCTTTCAATTTCTCCGTAACCAGCCTCTCCATTATCGAGGGGTCCAAGTAATCTTTCAAGCGCTAGCCGGCGTAATTGTATTAACTCATTGGCTGTTTGATCGGTTTCTATTAGCCAGCGGTTACCAATACTTGCCCCAGTTAATTGAAGAAGCAGATCAACTGCACGGTTGGCTGCAGCCACACAGTTTTCTTTTGCCACACCGCGCTCAAAACGAGCCGAGGCTTCACTGCGAATACCTGCTGCCCGGCTGCTTTTACGGATCGAGGTGGCAGGAAATATTGCAGCTTCCAGATAGATATCTTTTGTTGGGATTGCACGGCACTGGCCTGGCAACCAATCACCCCGGCAAGGGCTACAGGATTTTCTTGATTGGTAACAAGTAGATTGTTTTCGTTTAATTCACGCTCTACACCATCTAAACAAAGGACAGACTCACCTTTTTTAGCAAAGCGAAGCCCAAAAGCATGGGGATCATCACATTTAAGGCTTTCACGGTCGTAGGCATGAAGCGGCTGACCTGTTTCCAGCATTACTAGATTTGTGATATCAACCACGTTGTTCACTGGGCGCTGCCCAGCAGCCTCGAGCCTTCGCTGCAGCCATAGGGGCGAATCGGTTACCTGCACATTCACTATTTCCGTAAGGCAAAACAGTTCTGAATGTTTGAGCAGGTCTTTCCCTTTGAGTTTTAGTGCTGTTGGCCCACAGCTAATCAACGGTAGCTTCAC
>RFNX01000360.1 GCA_009926905.1 Flavobacteriales bacterium | reverse complement strand
CAGATTACTTAGCAGATGAAATTCGTACTGGTAAAATTTCAACCGATTCTCCAGAATTCGTTGAAGCTGAAAACGCAGTTAAATCTCAAATTGATATGTTCTTGAACAATAAAGGAACAAAATCAGTGGATCATTTCCACAAACGTTTAGGTTTAGTGATGTGGAACAAAGTTGGAATGGGTCGTAGTGAACAAGGATTGAAAGAAGCAATTGCTGAAATCGCTGAAATTCGTGAAGACTTCTACAAAAATGTTTTCGTTCCAGGAAGTGCAGATGAGTTAAATCCAGAATTAGATAAAGCGATGCGCGTTGCAGACTTTTTAGAATTGGGTCAATTAATGGCTGTGGATGCTTTAAACCGTAACGAATCGTGTGGTGGACATTTCCGTGAAGAATACCAAGACGAAGAAGGAGAAACATTGCGCGATGATGAGAACTTTAAGTTTGTTGCTGCGTGGGAATACAAAGGAATGGACGTTACTCAAGCGGAGTTACACAAAGAAGATTTAAATTATGAGTTTATTAAGATAGCGGCTAGGAATTATAAGTAGGCAATAGTTAAAAGAGGCAATAGTTAGAGAGTGATTAGGCAATAGTTGGAGTAGAGATTAGGGAATAGTGAAATTAGGAATTTGTTAGAGAGTGATTAGGCAATAGTAAAGAGAGATTGTTAAGAGATAATAAAAAATGGAAGGAATTAAATCATACAAAGACTTGCTTATTTGGAAGAAGGGTATGGATATTTCAGTTTCTGTTTATACATTGACAAACGACTTTATTGCTGATGAACGATTTGGATTGATTTCACAATTACGAAGAGCTACTGTTTCTGTTCCAAGTAATATTGCTGAAGGTTATGGTAGAGGTTCAACTAAAAGCTACATTAACTTTATTAAAATAGCGAGAGGATCTCTTTATGAAGCTGAAACACAATTATTGCTTGCTTTTGAACTAGGTTTTATTAAAGATGAAAAAAGATATAACGAAATATTGAATCAGATTACTGAATTATCAAAAATGATTAGTGCTTTTTTAAAAAAAATTAGAAGTTTGAAATAACGGCTTAGCTATTGCCTATTCGCTAATAGCTAATGCCTAAATTAATGAAATATGGCAGCAAAAACAATAAACATCACGTTAAAAATCTGGAGACAGAAAAATGCGAAAGTAAAAGGTGCATTGGAATCTTACAAATTAGACAATGTGTCCACTGACAGTTCTTTCTTGGAAATGTTGGATCAATTGAACGAGCAGTTAATAAACGAGCAAAAAGAGCCTGTAGCGTTCGATCACGATTGCCGTGAAGGAATTTGTGGGTCATGCTCGTTGTATATCAACGGTCGCGCTCATGGTCCTGACACAGGAATTACAACGTGTCAGTTACACATGCGTATGTTCAACGATGGAGATACCATTTACGTTGAGCCTTGGAGATCGTCAGCGTTCCCAATTATTAAAGATTTAGTTGTAGATAGAAGTGCATTTGACCGTATTCAACAAGCTGGAGGATTTGTTTCTGTAAACACCTCCGGTAGAACGATGGATGCAAACGCGATTCCAGTTCCAAAAGACGATGCGGATAAAGCATTTGAAGCTGCAGCTTGTATTGGATGTGGAGCTTGTGTCGCAACTTGTAAAAATGGTTCAGCGATGTTATTTGTAGGAGCGAAAGTTTCTCAATATGCATTGTTACCACAAGGAAAAGTGGAAGCTAAAGAGCGTGTTTTAAACATGGTTCGCCAAATGGACGAAGAAGGATTCGGAAATTGCACAAATACGGGCGCTTGCGAAATCGAATGTCCAAAAGGAATTTCTTTGGAGAATATTGCAAGAATGAATAGAGAGTTTCTATTTGCTTCTTTGACAACAGAGAAGTAAGAGAGTTTTAAGTATAAAATTAGAAAGCACTCTTCGGGGTGCTTTTTTGCTAAAAAAGATCCAAGAAAATTATGTCCAATTGATTTCAGGCGATACAGTTTTACTCTCTGATTTCTTATCGCAGCAATTTTTTTTACCCATCTTATTGTCGAGAAATGGGTTTTTCTCCCAAAAAAAACATTTTTATCTGTTAATTTGAAACCAAATCAGCAAGATGATAGTGTGACTGTTTTACGTTCGTATTACCAGAAAGAAAGTCCAGAAATTTTAAATTTATTTCAATCTATTTAAAGTGTTTTAACAGACGAAAAGAATTATTAATTATTGTAAATGTGGATGTTACGTATCACACCTTGATTCTTAAAAAACCGATTCAACCAATAGTAATTAAAAATAAGAGAAAGCGCAGATTGTAACATTATTAAGAGAACACCTAAAATTCTATAATTTGCAAATCGCGCCTTTCCTTGGCCAGGATTTAGTATTGGTTACACGTTTAAGTGATTTAATTTTTGAGAAAATTTTATCTCAATAAACAATCAATAATTCAACATTCATCATCAACTAACGTGGTAATCCGACAATTCCTGTTCATTCGCATAATAGAAAATACGTACTTGAGCCGTGTCGTTTAAGAAATCTATTTTGCCAACTTCCACACGATTGATGACAAGTCCTGTGCGTTTTTCCAAGTCAGCTTTCATTTCTTCGTGTTTGTCAGGAGTAATTAAATCGATGCGTTCGTAGTTAATGGTTTTGCGGGTTTCGTGTTTCATCAACCACAAATATTCGAGCACAAACGTCATGATTACAACTGTAAAATTGATCACAGCGACCTCCGAAATACTCACTTGATTGGAAGCTAACGCATTGACAACGCTCACACCAATAATCAAAAATAAATAGGTCATTTCTTTGATTTCAATAGCATCTGTTCGATAACGAATAATACCAAAAATCGCAAATAAACCCAATCCCATTCCAGTGTCGATGTCCAATTTTTTCAAGCCAAAACACAAGAAAAAAGTAATGGTTCCAATGAGGTAATAAGTGAACAAATAATCTTTGCGTTTCGTGCGAGAATAATACAAAAAACGAATGATAATCGTGAGAAAAACAAGATTGATTAGCAGACGAAGAACTAAAACATAAAAATCATCCGAAAACCAAGTAATCTGCTCGGTATCAATAACTTTTTTAAGTGGAAGGAAGAATAAATTAAATGGTATCATCGTCAAATTTTTTGAGGTAGAGTAGTTTTTTCTTAAATCGGTTATATTTCAGTTTTTCTTCGCCGTAAAGTTCAATCGAACCCAAACAGTATTTACTCAATCTATACGGACGCAACTGATTTTGTTTCATTAAAATAAAAAATGGAGAGTTTCGGTTTAAATCTTCTTGCTTTAATTCTGCAATCACCAAATTATTAAAATTTCGGTCGATTTCTTTGTAATGAAAGTTTATGTTAAAGTCGAACGTTAATCTTTCGTTTAACGTTCTGTGAACAAGTGTGATGCGTTGAAATGAATTCCACATTTAGGCACCAACGCTTTTTCGTCATTCAGTTGTTTAGCTAAAAATTCTTTGTGCGTTTGATTCAAAACCATTTGAAACATTTCAGTCGGAATGCGTTTTTTGTCTGTTCTTCCTTTGAATCTGTGTTTGATTTCTAAAAAGAACAAATTAGATTCCACATATTTGCGAATACGCACCTTGAATCGATCTGTTTTTCCATTGTGATGGTCTTTGAAAAACGAAAATTGTTCATCGTCGAAATACAAGCTTTCATAGTGTGGAGCACGCGTATTTTCAACTTCCAAAACATCGTATTCATCCTTTAGAATCACAAGGAATTCATTCAGTTGGTCCAATGAAAATGCAAATTTTGTATCCATGCGGTTCATCAGCTTAACGCGGTCCATTTCTTCTAAAGAGATGGCATGAAAATCAGATAAATTGTTAGGGATTTGTTGCATAAATATTAGCCCAAAGTTAATTTTTTTTCAATCAAATACGATAATTGATATTGAATATCCCCATTTCTTGCAAATATAAAAACTAAATAATCAAACATTTCCTACTTTTGTCTATGAGAAAAAAAATCCTTCTTTTAGGCTCCGGAGAACTTGGAAAAGAGTTCGTGATTGCGTGTCAACGATTAGGTCAATACATAATTGCAGTAGATAGTTACGAAGGTGCACCTGCAATGCAAGTTGCAAACGAATTTGAAGTCATTAATATGCTGGACGGCGACGCTTTAGACCGAATTGTGGCGAAACACCAACCCGATTTAATTGTGCCAGAAATTGAAGCCATTCGTACGGAGCGTTTTTACGATTACGAAAAGCAAGGAATTCAAGTGGTTCCAAGTGCGAAAGCATCAAATTTCACAATGAATCGTAAAGCAATCCGCGATTTAGCAGCGATTGAAGTAGGAGTGAGGACTGCCAATTATCGTTATGCTACCTCTTTCGAAGAATTACAAGCTGGCGTTACTGTTACAGGAATTCCGTGCGTGGTGAAACCATTGATGTCGAGCTCTGGAAAAGGACAATCAGTTATCAAATCCGAAGCTGACATTCAAAAAGCGTGGGAGTACGCCATGGAAGGTTCTCGTGGTGATTTGAAAGAAGTAATTGTGGAAGGATTCATCGATTTTGATTACGAAATCACTTTATTAACTGTGACAC
>RFNX01000316.1 GCA_009926905.1 Flavobacteriales bacterium | reverse complement strand
AAAATAGATTCAATTGGAGTTATCGAATGGCAAAAATGTTTGGGAGGCACTTCCTTTGATGCAATCAATTCATTACAGCAGACCAATGATCAAGGGTTTATTTTGAGTGGAAGAACCAATTCCAATGACGGAGATGTTTCAGGTAATCATGGAAATCTTGATTCTTGGGTGGTAAAAGTCGATTCTGTAGGAAGCATCGAATGGCAAAAGTGTCTAGGCGGAACAGGAATTGAATTTTCAACTGAAGTTCAAGAAGATAGTAATGGTGGATATATTGTCATGAATACAACTCAATATAGTAATAATGGTGATGTATCAGGGTATTTGTCTGTTGAAACAGGAGCTACTGATATTTGGGTTGTTAAACTCAGTAACATAGGAGTTTTGGAATGGCAAAAATGTTTGGGAGGTGCTAGTTTCGACTATGGAGTTGGTTTGGAGCAGACACAAGATGCTGGTTATTTGATAGCGGGTACCACCAGTTATTCCCAAGGTAGCAATTCTCAAGATTATTATGTTATAAAATTGGATAATTTAGGGTCTTTTGATTGGCATAAGTCCTTGGGTGGTTCCAGTGAAGATGTAGCGACTTGCATAAAATTAACCAATGATAACGAATATATAATTGTCGGATATTCAGCCTCAAATGATGGTGATATAACAACTAATAATGGAGGAACGGACTATTGGGTTGTTAAAATGGGAATGGTTAGCGTGCAGGGAAACGTTTACTTTGATTTTAACACCAATTGCTCAATGGATTCAACTGAATTTGGACTAGAAGGCATAAATTTAGTTGTGAATCCCGGAAATATTGTTGTGACTACCGATGAATTTGGTAAGTGGAAAATAAATTATTTAGCACCGGGAAATTACACAATAACAGTAGATACCACAACAATTAATTGGTCATCCAGTTGTTCTAATACAGCATCATTTTCAATTACGGATTCATACATGTTTGAACAAGGTCCTAGTTTTGGACTTATAAATTCTAACCCTTGTTCAGATCCAAATATTTCTATCAATGCTCCATTTCTAAGACCTTGCTTGCCAGATCAACTCATTTATGTTTCAGCTTGTAATCAAATTACAGCAACAGGAATGTTATCTGATTCCTATGTGGATGTTGAACTTGATCCATTAATAACTGTCACGAATTCCTCATGGTCGTTTGTACCATTGGGAAATAATGTATATCGTTTTCAAACAGGCGATTTAAACCCTGGTCAATGTGTTAGTTTCACAATTGCTACCACAATAAGTTCTCCTATTTTGGGGTGTTCAGATTTATTAGGGTTAACACTCTGTATGGAAGCTAATTTATATCCAGTTGAGCCGTGTTCGTTGGATACGCTACCATCACCTCAAGTAGGGTTAGATGGAAATGGAGTATTATTAAGTGGATTTCCGCAACCATGCAACCTGCCTTGGGATCAAAGCAGTTTGAGCGTGGAGGGCTGGTGTCAGGGAGATAGTATTTATTTTTCAATTACCAATACAGGTCAACCAGTTTTCGGAGATATGGAATGTTATTCTCCCATTTGGATTACAGTCGATGGGGTTGTAACATACTCGGATTCAATAATAATACCAGGCGGTGAAACAGTTCTTCTTTCCTATTTAGGAAATGGCCAAACGTGGATTTTGAATGTTGAACAACATCCTTTACATCCTGGTAATTCTCATCCCAATGCTCATGTAGAAGCATGTGGTGATTTGACCAACTGGACATCTGATCTTGTCAATGATTTTCCTCAAGATGATGCTGATCCTTCAGTTGACATTTACTGTGGTGTAGTAACGGGAAGTTACGATCCTAATGATAAAACGGGTTACCCTATTGGTGAAACTAATCAAAACTTTATTCAACCTAACCAACAAATGCAATATGTGATTCGTTTTCAAAATACTGGATCTGACACGGCATTTACTGTTGTGATAAGAGATACATTGGATATAGATTTGAATATTTTTACAGTAACTTCCGGCACATCTAGTCATTCATATGAATTTAAAATGTATGGCCCTAGAGTGTTGGAATGGACGTTTAACAACATTAATTTGCCCGATAGCTCTACCAATCAAGAAAGTAGTAAGGGGTTTGTTTCATTTACAGTCAATCAGGTTCCGAATCTTGCCCCAACAACAGAAATAAAGAATACTGCAGCAATCTATTTCGATTTTAATGACCCTATAATAACTAACACAACGACGCATCGCATATTCGAAGGATTCGTTAATGTTTTAAATATAGAAGAAATAAGTCAACAGGGAAAAAAGCTTCTTGTTTATCCTAATCCAACCTCAACCTCAATAACCATTGTGGGAGAAAAGGATATGAATCAATCGTTTTCCATTTATGACCAAATCGGAAGAGAAGTTTTTAGTGGAAGACTCAATGGTATTTCAACGGTTGTTCAACTTTCAAATTTTAACAAAGGCATGTACATCTTGAAAGTTGAAGGTAATTTTCAACCATCGCAAATTATTATTGAGTAAATAAAATAGTTAAAATGAGAAAAAGGATTGTTTGGTTTCTTTTGTTTTCAACGTTTGGATTAAAGGCTCAAAACAAGTCAATTCTTAATCCATCCTGCAATTCCGGCAAGAAACTAATCAATCAACAAGTAGAAATTGAAGTTTCAATCTACGAAGACAATTCAGTAATTAAAGCTTCAGCAATGCCTAAAATGAAAGAAAATAACTCTTTAGCTCCTTACGAAAAACGCTTTGAATACTTGCTCATAAATGTTCCTAAAATTCACCAACCGGAAATATTTAAAACGAAATAATATGACTTACACTATCATCAAAGAATCGGCAATGTGGTCTACAAACTCGCTGAACCGAAAAGTAGAAAAAATACTCAATGAAAAAACCAAAGAAGGATACGAGGTGGTAACAGTTGCCTTTGGTTTAAATATGTGGTGGATGCCAACAGCGTTTATTACACTTCGTAAATAACTTTTAGTGTTATAAACCTAAAGAAAAATAAAGGTATAGAAAAGGAAAAGCGGTCTTCGTCCTTCTCATCACAGCTTCAGAAAACATAAAAACAAGGGTATATCAAGCGGTTCGTCAAGAGTATGCATAAATGCAGTTATTGT
>RFNX01000165.1 GCA_009926905.1 Flavobacteriales bacterium | reverse complement strand
AAATTCTATCAAATATTGACCTTTTTTGATGTACGGTAGCATTTTTGCATCAAACGATGTGGAACCGTCGATTGGTTTTGAAACGGTACTTTTCGTTTTATTCAACCAGACTTCATAAATTAAATTACTGGAACTTGTAAGGTCCGTCACGTCATTGGAAAAAGGATTAGGTGTAGTGCTGTGCAATCCGCCTACAATATAACCAATCAAATTAGAATCATTTTCAATTGAAGACAAATCAACTATGGAATGCGCTGCAAAAGTGCTGTTATGAACTGGGATAAACTCGGTACTGGAACCAACAAATTCAGGCATTTTAGTAGCAAAAGCATATTCTGAATAATTTCCTTTCGCATCCCTTGTCAAACGACTAATGGTTTTCACAAATGGCACTTCTTCATCCGATTTTAAGTTCCCATTTTCAATTGTGTATTGACTAATTCCACCAAAAAACAACGTGTGATTGACTTGATTTTTAGCATCATAAAACGAAGCGTGCGCACTGTGATAATTGCTCAAATATTGATAAAAATTCATTTTTGGTTCGTAACCAGAAGCTTTGATTTCAATAGGATACAGATATGGTTTGTCTGCATTTTTTTGAAAAACACCTGAAGAAATAATGTAACCGAATTCGTTCGTTGGAGCATAAATCTGAGGTATCAAATTGTAATCCCTGCGATGCAACTGAAATTCATCGGTCCACTCTTCAAAATTCGCATAACTCAACTGATTATCAGCGTTATTAATGGTAAATTTTCGAATGCTATTTACATACGTTTGAACAAAAGTTGGACGGTCTTGTGGATTATATCTGCCTTCGAAACGGTGTCCTCCAACTAAATAGAAAGTGTTACCAATTTTTCCAAGTTGAGCTCCTGTCACAGCAAAAAAATCATTTTTTACTTGTTTAAAATTGGATGCAATAGATTCTTGATTTTCAATGGATTGAATGAGTTTGCTAACAGAAACACTTGTAAGATAGGGAAAAGTTGTGTGATCTTGCGCCGTTTCACTGTATGCGTAACCTCCTGTAATATAAAGTGTGTCTTCGTCTTGGTAAAAATTGAAATTCGTTGCTTGTAATTGTTCTTTCAAAGCTGTTGGCAATTCATTAATTGTTGCAGTTTTTACTGTATTCAATTCTAAATCAATCAAATAAATATCTGTGTTGTTTTTCTTCTGAGGAAAAGAATTAAATGGCTGACGCGGATGAATGCCGTCTAATCTACCTCCAATCAATAGTAACTTACTGCCTTTCTGAGCATAAGCATACGAATGCAAGCCATCAAAGCCGGAAATTGTTCTTGGTTTGAGTTGTACATCGTAATCGAAGGAAACTTGACTGAACGATTGAAATGCAAGGAATAATAGAAAGTATGTCAGAATTTTCATGCTGCAAATTTCTGAAATGAATTAAGAATAGAATGTGACTTTTGTCACTTATTGGAAAATAAGCTAATAGTTTGGAATTATTGAAATTGTTCAATTGAACGATATTGATTCAAAAAAAACAGTTGTGAATAAATAAAATAGAGCTTATTAAATTACTACTCATAATTTGAATACAACTTTTGCCATTTTGTCTTTGAAATTACTTTCTTTGAATGCGCATCAACGACTAATGTTACTTTTTTGACGAAAGTACAACCGTTTGTGTTCTTGCAATCACCTTTATTTGTGTGACGAGAAATTGTAGAAACTACTGTCCACGAGCATTTTTGTTCATCAAAGGTAATGTAAGGAACTCCTTGACTTTTTTTATTCCAATAAGCATTATGTCGTTTAGCAATTTTGATGACTTTAGTTGTATCCAATCGGCTTTCACATTTCGATTCTTGAGAAAAACACAAAAGGAAATTAAATAAAAATAAAGTAACAAAAAGGATTTTAAACATGTTTAATGTGCGTTAGTTAATGCTTTCTTTTGGACTAAAACGATACTTTTGACTTTATTCAAATCACCTCTTTTTATCCCTTCCTAAATACAATAGCACAAATCCAAGAATAATGAAAAAAGGTCCAGAATACAAGCCCTTAAATAAATCAGGATAATGCATCTGCTTAAATAACAACCCAATTAAAAACAAAAAGGCTCCAGTTACTAGACTGACAATTGAAAATAGTTGAAAATTATTCATTTTTTAAGTTTTTAATTATTTCAAACCCTCCACTACTAATAAATACGGCTCAAAAATCTGTGACAAATACAAACGCCCTTGGA
>RFNX01000394.1 GCA_009926905.1 Flavobacteriales bacterium | reverse complement strand
AATACCAGCACGCACAATTTCTGAGAAAAATGCGGCTTCAAATGCGATGAATGTAATGATGGCTGATAAGTTAACCCAGCGGTTTACCAATCATCAATGGAATCAATAAAAGAACCACAAGATCACCATCACCAAGGGAATGGAGCGCATGGTATTCACGTATATGGTGGCAGGCATCACCAGCAATGGCTTACCCGATAAACGCATTAGTGCTAATACGGTACCAACAACAATTCCCCCAACAGTGGCGATCACCGTGAGCTGAATGCTAAAGATCAAACCCTTTTGAAGGTAGCTAGTAAATAATGCCCAGTTGTAAAAACTTAGATCAAGATCCATGTTGGTCCATATCCCTTGATTTAATGAGAGCCTGAGGCGCTGGGTGCAATAAAACCGGGCACCCGGGATTTTTTCTCGATCCAGGCCATGACTCGGTTAACCGAGAATGCGGAGATAACATAGAGGCCAGTAACCGCAAGATAAATTTCAATGCCGCGTGACGTTTCTTCCTGTGCTTGCATTGCAAATAAGGTGAGCTCTGGTACAGAAACCGCAAACGCAACCGAAGAGTTCTTGACTAAATTCATACACTCTGATGTGAGAGGCGGAATAATGATTCGCAAACCCATGGGTAAAATTACATACCGATAACTTTGTGTGGTGGTCATCCCCAAAGCAATGGCGGCATTACGCTGACCGGATGGTAAAGATTGAATGCCGGCGCGTACCTGCTCGGCAATGCGGGCTGAGGTAAAGAGCCCCAGAGCAATACTCACCAACAAATAAGAGGGAAACGATTTCATGACAGGAAAAAACGCAGGTACCACGTGATACCACAAAAAAACCTGAACCAAGAGAGGGATGTTTCTAAATAACTCTACCCAAACGGTTCCAAGAAAAACGAGGCCTTTATTCAGAAAATTAGTTGGCTGTAACGTTCTGAGGGTGCCAATTGTCACCCCCATCAATAGCGCAAGAACCAGACTCAGGCCCGCTACCGATAAGGTCCAACCCCATGCAGTAAATAGCCAATCTAAGTAAGTAGGGTCGGCATTTGGATCCATGCCAAATAAAAAAGAGAAGCAGCGC
>RFNX01000241.1 GCA_009926905.1 Flavobacteriales bacterium | reverse complement strand
TATCATGAATTTTTTTGCGCGTACCTTTGCAGGCGTTGTCCTGTCCTTTTTCTTTTTGCAATCTGTTTTTTCTCAACAAAGCGCCCTCAACCCTGTGATCGTTACTGGCGCACTCAGCGAGCAACCTTTATCTGATGCGCTAGCTTCGGTATCTGTGATCGGCCGTGATGAGATCGAAAAATCTCAATCATCCACACTGGCTGATTTACTTCAGGGTGAAGCAGGTATTGAATTTGGGCGCAACGGTGGCATGGGCTCAACAACATCTCTTTTTCTGCGTGGACAAAATAGCAAAAATATTGCTGTGTTTATAGACGGGGTTCGCTCGCCAGTGGACCAAATAGGTTCTTTACAGATCACGGATTTACCTTTGGCTCAGATTGAAAGAATTGAAATTCTCCGAGGTAATGCTTCTGCCCTTTATGGTGATGCCGCAGTCGGAGGGGTCATTAATGTTTTTACACGACAAGGTGTTGGAAAACCTGCCCCCTACGGCAGTGCCACGCTTGGTGGTTATGGCTTGAAAGAATTGAACGCAGGTTACGGCGGTGTTCTTGAAGATACCAAATTCAATTTGCAAATAGGCTCAGTTGAAAATACTGGGTTTTCTGCAATCAATACCAGTCAAAAACCGCTAGCAAATCCTGATTCAGATAGCTACCAAAATCAGTATTTTTCGTTGGGCTTAGAGAAAAAACTATCTTCTGATACTGCGATTGGAGTTCGTGCCAAACAAAGCCGCTCCAAGAACGATTACGACTTCGCTAGCTTTAATGCCCTGCCTGCAGATACGCATCAGCAGATTAAATCAAATGATTCATATGTCTTTTACGCGCAGACCAACGTTAATTCGGATTGGCAAACCAAGCTTGATCTGTCTAACAGCAATATCAACTATGAGGAAATTCGAAATGGCGAACGAAACACCCGAGACTACGGTTTTGGCCTGAATGTGGGTAGTCAAAAAAGCGCAAGATGGTTCAACACCTATGCACTTCATGAGAAAACACTTTTAAATTTTGGATTTGATTACAGCACCGATGAATTGACTTTCACGGGAACTGCTGCCAACTCAGATTCTTTTTCCATGAAGCGGTCATCGAATGGCGTTTTCATCGGAGTGAACCACGCTTTGGGCAACTGGACCTTTCAAACAAATATTCGCAAGGATGTTTTAGATATCACCAACACAGATGCCAACGCTGTGGTTACAACTATCAATCCAAACTCCACCTCGGGTCTTTTCGGAATTGGGTATGCCTTATCACCCCAGTGGAAGTTGACAAGCTCGGTGTCAAACGGTTTTAGCGCACCTACTGCTTTTGATGTTTCGCAAGATGCCAAGTTAACGCCTGAGAAATTTCAAGCCAAGGAGCTTGGCATTTCGTTTTTAAGTGATCGTCAATCGGTTCGAGTTGTCTATTTTGAAATCGACACCTCCAATTCAATTGACTATGATGACCTTGGTGTCCCATCTAATTCATACATTTCAAAAAACAGAGGTATTGAATCCACAGGGCAAACTGAATGGGGAGGAATTCGCATCAGAGCTTCCCTGGTCATTCAAAATCCAAGAAACGTGACTTATGAAGAGGCTTTGGCACGTCGTGCAAAGCGTTATGGCAGCTTGGACTTGACTAAACGCATTGAGGCTTACGATGTGGGCGTTAAAGTTTTTGCAAGCAGCGAAAGAAAAGACAGCCACTTCAGCACAGACATACTGGACAGTTACACACTGTTTTCGGTTTATGCCTCACGTCAATTTGGGAAAGACTGGGTTGCCAGAGTCAAGCTCCACAATCTTTTGGATGAAAGCTATCAACTCGCTTATGGCTTCAACACCCCAGGTCGAATGCTCACTGCGACACTGTCCTATCAGTTTCGTTGATCAGATTCATGTCTATCACTCCCCAACGCATCGTCTGCCTCACAGAGGAAACCACCGAGTGGCTTTACCTCTTGGGGCAGTCGCACCGCATTGTGGGTATA
>RFNX01000284.1 GCA_009926905.1 Flavobacteriales bacterium | reverse complement strand
CCTTGCTTTGCCTTTAGCTCCATGTCTCCCTAAGTGCGCTAGAAGGGTGGAAGGATTGAGCCAGCCTTTGAGAACTGCATATTGGATGACTTTGTTATACGCACTGGCATGAGTCATCAAGGTGCTACTCATGGGAATACGTTTCATCTTGAGATTGCGCCAAGCTTCGTATTGCGCTACTACTGGGGCTGTAATATTTTCAAGTTGGTAATTGCCAAAGAAGGGGACGAGGTAAAGCGTGATTGCTCTGATGTAGTCATGATTGGTCATAGGGCGTATGCCAGCAGCGATCTTTTGCTCTAGTTCCTTAATACAGTCCTTGGCTACATGAGAAAATTTACGACTAGAGTGACGAATGCCTAGCTTTTCTTTAAAGCGAATTTCATCATATAGGGCGCTAGCACTCTCTTTGGCATATTCCAAATTGAGATGCTTGGTGGAGAAGCGGTGCCAGCGGTGGTCAGAGAGCTTAAAGCAGGTTTGCCAGATTCTGCTGTCCTTGCGTTTATAGAGGACGACCTCTCCATCCCGCAGGTAAATGGTATTTGATGCGCTGACTTTTCCTGAGTGTCGTGGTGTTGGAGTGATATTAAGGAAAGGGGTGAACTGAGGGACTGATTTGCTTGGGTGGGTGTAGTGGCTTTTCATGATCAAAAAGCTGTATTTTTATACAGTAAAAGGATATTTAATACCTTAAAATGCGGGATTTATATACAGATCACTGCTAACATGTATAAAAATATCGTTTTTCTATACATATCAAAAAAACGTGCCTATGAGCAAAATACAATCACTTGAAGGTTTGAGTAGTTCAAGATTCGATACGCCAGCAATCTTGAAAAAATTAGCTGAGAGTAGCAGAATGCTTGCCGAGTTAAAGGGGGTGGCAGCATCCATCCCAAATCAAGGGATTTTAATTAATACCCTTGGCTTACAAGAGGCTAAAGATAGTTCTGAAATAGAAAATATCGTCACCACTCATGATGAACTCTTTAAGGATGATTTGCTGCCAGAGTCAGTGGCTGATTCAGTCGCCAAGGAGGTCTTGCGTTATCGGCAGGCAATTCGAATTGGCTTTGAGCAAGTGCGAGAGACAGGCCTTTTAACTAGTAATCATATTTTGCTGATTCAGGCGGAGCTTGAGCGTAATAATGCAGGTTATAGAAAGCTACCTGGAACTAGCTTAAAAAGCTCTCAAGGGGAGGTTGTGTATACACCCCCGCAAGACCCCAAAGAAATTATTAGGCTAATGGTTGAGCTTGAGAATTTCATCAATGATTCCGGATCATACCTAGTCGATCCATTAATAAAAATGGCCTTGATACATCATCAATTTGAAAGCATTCATCCTTTCTACGATGGCAATGGACGTACCGGCCGGATTATTAATGTCTTGTACCTAGTAAAAGAGCAGCTACTCAATATACCGGTTCTTTATTTGAGCAACTATATAGTTCGCAACAAATCAGAATACTATCGCCTTCTTCAGGCAGTGCGCGATGATGATGCTTGGGAGGATTGGGTTCTATATATGCTGGAGGCGGTCCGCATAACTTCAGAGCAGACAATTAAGAAGATCAATGAGATAAAAGTAGCCCTATTTGACTACAAACATAGAATCAGGGGAAAGCACAAATTCTATAGCCAAGATTTAATTAATAATTTATTTACTCATCCATATACAAAGATTGAATTTGTAA
>RFNX01000443.1 GCA_009926905.1 Flavobacteriales bacterium | reverse complement strand
CTTAAAATAGTAAGTTCAAATAATTTGTAAAGCGCTCAGATTTCCACTATATCCAGTTATTTCAATCAAGATATCATTGTCGGCTTGAAATCCGGCTCTGTTGTCATTGAGAGCAAGAAAAGTGCGAGTGCTATCACCTGAACCTAGGCTAAAACTGGCTGCAAGGTTGGAGCCAAAGCTTCTGTTATTTAGCACTTGGCCTAGATCCCCTGCGCTTAAACTGCCAACAGAGCCAAAATTGCGAACAGAATTACTCGCCACTAAACCATCAATTTGATCAAAACCAATCTGAAGATCGGTGATTCGATCAAAGCCATTTAGTAAGGAATCGCCCCGGCCAAACCTAAATGTGTCGTTTCCAGTGCCTCCGGTTAATTTATCGCTTCCGGATAAACCGCTAATTAAATCATCACCAGCACCGCCAGAAAGGTCGTTCTCAGCATTGCTGCCGGTAATAATATCGGCATTCTCTGAGCCGCGAACATTTTGAAAATGCTCCACAGTGATACTGGCGCTACCGATTCCGGGTAAATTATTAATCGTTAACAAGTTGTTAGCCAGATTTACATTTAATGAGGCTGTTCTTCCAGTGGAACCATCAATTGTGTTGATTCTGTCGGGGTTGGCTTTAATTACTTCAATATCAAAATTTGAAATTGTATCTGTCCCCAGGCCTCCTGATTTGGCCATAACTCCGCCGCGGGAAAAAGTGAGATCTGCATTCACTCTGGAGTAATCAATAATGTCTGACCCAGCTCCGCCACTTAGGCTATCGCTACCTGCTGAGGCAAACATTAAATCGTCGCCAGCTCCTGAACTATAAGTATTGCTATTTGCATCACCAATCATTACATCGGCGTTATCTGTGCCGGTTAAATTGACTGCTGGATTTGGTCGGTTGGTTGCTGGGCGTAATTGTGTGTCTGGTTGGCGTGCCATGGTGAATTGCTTGAGGGCATAATCAAATTATTTGGCGCATTGCTTTTAGCCTTTGATTAATAGC
>RFNX01000166.1 GCA_009926905.1 Flavobacteriales bacterium | reverse complement strand
CTCACAGGTGAACATTCCGGGTTTCCGTAAAGGTCACATTCCGGCGCGTATTATTGACCAGCGTTTTGGTAAGGGCGCTGCTCTTGACGAGGCCGTCAATGATGCGATTCCGTCTAGTTTGGCTGAGGTCATCGTTGAGAACAGCCTGGTTCAGATGAGTCGTCCTGAAGTAGATGTGACTGCTTTGGACGAGACTGTTGGTTTGAGTTTTACTGCTGAGTTTGATGTCCGTCCTGAATTTGATTTACCAGTTTTTAGTGATCTAAAGGTTGTTGTTGAAGATCCTGAAGTTACTGATGCGCATGTTGAAGAGCAGTTGGATGAATTGCGTGCTCGTTTTGGTTCTTTGAAGACTGTTGAACGTGCGGCCGCAGATGGCGACATTGTGGTTGTTGATCTGCGTGGAAGTCACAATGATGTTGAAGTGCCAGATTTGAGTGCTCAGGGTTTGAGTTATGAACTTGGTTCTGATGGCATGGTTGAAGGTTTTGATGATGCAGTTCGTGGCGCAACTGCCGATGAGGTTCGTCACTTTATCTTCACGCCGACTAATGGCGAGTGGGCCGAGAAGTCTGTTGTTGTTGAGGTGTCTGTGCGCCAGGTTCGTGAGCGCGAGTTGCCAAAAGCTGACGATGTTTTCGCTCAGTTAGCCAGTGAGTTCGACACTATTGAAGAGTTGCGTTCTGATTTACGCGATCGTCTGGGCCGTATGCGTTTGCTCGAGCAGGCATACCAAGCACGTGATTTAACTCAGGATGCCTTGATGGAAGCGATCAAGGTTGAGGTGCCAGCTGGCGCTGTTGCTGACGAGATTTCAGCGCATTTCCAGGACGGCCATGGCGATGATGCACATCGTGAAGAGTTTGAGTCACAGGCTCGCACTGGCATCAAGAGCCGCATGGTTCTGGACAAGATTGCTGAGTCACAAGATTTGCAGATTAACGATGCTGAGATGACGCAGTGGTTAATCAGTGAGGCACAGCGTTACCAGATGGCGCCGGATCAGTTCGCTGATGAATTAGTTAAAGCTGGGCAGATTAATGCTGCTGTGGCTGAGGTTCGTCGGGCTAAGGCTTTGTCGTTTGTGCTTGAACAGGTTCAAGTTGTTGATAAGTCGGGCCGTGAGATTGATTTGGAATCTGTTTTGCGAGGCCCACAGCCTGCTGCTGATTTTGATGCCGACTTTGACGCGTACTCTGATACCGAGAACTTTGAAGCTGACGAATAGTCTGATTTAGTCCGATCGTTTTTGGGGCTCGTGCACTTTTGTTTCCCACGCTCTGAGCGAACATAACTATGTCGCTCTGCATAACGACGTATGCGCAGGGTAGTGTCTAACTACAACAGGTATTTGCGCCTTCTAAGGAGTAATTGTGAGTGGAATTGAGGTGCCGGGTTTAATCCTCCCGGAATCACGCACCCCAG
>RFNX01000167.1 GCA_009926905.1 Flavobacteriales bacterium | reverse complement strand
TATTAGGTCTCGTTTGTTATAAGCGAGACCTTTTTTATTTAATACAATTTAAAAATAAATAAAATGAACATTTTACGCGAAGATGTTGATGCGTTAAACGCAGTATTAAGAGTGCAAATAAGTCCAGAGGACTACCAATCGAAAGTAAAAAACGAATTGGAAAAGTACAGAAAATCAGCTAAAGTTCCAGGATTCAGACCTGGTCACGTACCCGCTGGTTTAATTCAAAAACAATACGGAAAATCAGTTCTTGCTGAAACATTAAATAAATTAGCGAACGACGGACTTTACAATTTCATAACTGAAAACAAATTAGATATTCTTGGGAATCCAATACCAAAAGAAGATTCTGAAGCAATTGGAGATTTCGACAAACCTGTAGATTTTGAATTTTCATTCGAAATTGGTTTCGCTCCAAATTTCGATTTGACAATTGCTGGGAAAAAATTTAATTTCCCAACAGTAAAAGTTGATGATACATTAATAAATAAACAAATTGAAGATTTACAAAGAAGATATGGAAAATTAGCGTCAGTTGAAGAAGCAGGCGACAAAGACATGATTCTAGGTAAATTCGAAGAATTAACTAAAGATGGAAGTGTTAAAGAAGGTGGAATTTCTCATTCAACCACAATTTCTTTGGAGTTTTTAGATAATAAAGATGCTTCCGCATTACTTACTGGTAAAAAGGTGAATGAAACATTTGAATTAGCACCAAGTTTAGTTTCTAAAAATGATGCAGATAAAGCAGCAATGTTAGGGGTTAAAGAGGATGAATTAGCAACAATTGGTGATTCGTTTAAATTTACCATTTCAGACATCAAACGTATGGAATTGGCAGAATTAAACGAAGAATTGTTTGGTAAACTATTCATGGATGGCGAAGTTACAACTGTTGAAGATTTGAAAAAAAGAATCACAAGCGACTTAGCAACCATGTTCGTAGCAGATTCAGATCGCATTTTAACAAGAGATGTTTACAACTACTTGTTAGAAGAAACTAAAATGGAATTTCCAACTA
>RFNX01000217.1 GCA_009926905.1 Flavobacteriales bacterium | reverse complement strand
GAACAGAGCTTAAATTTCTCTTTAAAAATAGCGTAAACCACAATTAGAAATAGTTGTGGTTTTTTTATGAATCAACCTATTGTCAATAACTTCTGAAAAACTCAACACGTACGCTTTCGTTGCTTATTAAACCGCTATTGTTGATCCCGATTGAAAGGCAGTCGTTGAGGCAAAGTTCATGATTTTGCCATTTTTGTGTTTTACTATTTCTTTCTAATTGAAACGCTTTTTCAATTGTTTTATCAATGGATTTGTCAAAATGGGATTATTTTTTAGTTACTCCGCTTTATCATAAGCCGCTTTAATCCAATCAAAAACTTCGCTGTCGATTTCGGAAATTTCGTTTACATTTATTACACGCAAAACGTTATAAGCAACCTTAAAATAGAACTTGACAAGTTGAAAATTAAAATCTATATTTGATTATGCCTAAAATTGCTATTTATAAATTTCTGACTTTTTTTATTTTCGCCTACGATGCGCTTAATGAGCCACCGCATTTGCATATTGTTAAAGAAAAAGGAAATCGACAACGTTCTGCAAAAATTTGGTTGGAGACTTTTAAAGTTGCTGAAAAAGGTACACTAAACGAGAAGGAATTAAATCAAGCAATTAGTTTGATTAAAAAGAATCAAATAATACTGATTGACTCATTTAACAAGGTGAAAAATGGTCAAAAAATAACTACTATAAAATTAAAATAAATGACAACTACACTTAAAAATACCAAAATTTGTATCGAAAAATTAAATTTCGATAGCGTGGGGAAAATATCACTGAAACTTGAAGATGGTCGTGTAATTATTGTTCCATTAAAATATTTTCCAGACATACAAAAGTTGCCGGTTGAAAAAAGAAAAAAATACACAATCGTTGATGACCGAACTGTTCTTTTCGCTTATTCCGACTCTGTTTATCATTTGGAGGATTTTATGGGATTGGAAAGCAAATGGCGAGAACGATAACAAGGCAGCTTATAACAGCTGTAAGCAATATTGCCTTGCCGCAGGCGCAACACAAGGCAACATCGCCTACACGCAAAACGTTATGGGGCATTTAATAAATCAACTACAGAAATGATGAAAACTGAAAATAAAGAATTGAATTCCTTTTGGAACTTAGGTATGAAATCAGGTGGATTGATTGTAATTGCTGCCCGACCTGGAATGGGGGAAAGTAGTTTTTTATTATCGATTGGGAATCAAATATCTAAGCATCATAAAACCCAACTGATAAGTTTGGACACCTCCATAAAATATCTAAAACATAAGAATATATCCGATTCAATTCTGATTGATGATACACCTGGAATTAATTTAGATCGCCTTTCTGAAATAATCTTACAAAACAAACCAGAATTAGTTTTAATCGACTATTTACAATTAATGGATGACAATAGAGAAGATTTATTAAAGGAATTGAAAAATATTGCAGTGAAATTCAATATCTGCGTAATTGTTATTTCATCGATAGGTCGAGAACCTGAGTATAGACCGGATAAACGTCCAATAATTAACGATTTAACATCTGTCGGAAATATATTTAATTCAGATAATATTTCTTATATCGATAATCTCACATTTTTTTATCGAGACAATTACTACAATAGAGATTCTCAAAAACCAAATACAATTGAACTTTTTCAATACGATAATGGGGAAATGATAACGATTGAATTAAATTGGCCAAGTTTTATGTAAGTATGTCAAATTTGAAATATGCGGTATTCAAGCAAAGTTGATATGTAAACTCCCTTTAACACCGTGTAAGCAATATTGCCTTGCCGAAGCTTCGGGAAAACACAAGGTAACAATCTCCTACACGCAAAACGTTATGCCTTTTCTTACAATTGCCAACCTATTCATTATGGATAAACAAAAATTTGGGTATGATTTCAGTGCGATTGCCCTTGCTTTTTAATTGATTCCATCATTCACAAAAAATAGTGTCATTCCGTCGATTCTGATTAATTTCGCTTTATGTCGAAAAACAGCGATTCCATTCGAATTTTAAAGCACCTCAACTTCAAGCGCGTTTTGAATTTAGTGGGTTTAAAATGGAGTTATTGGTTTTCAAGAGTTACAAAACGTCCGTCGCAATTGGGTTTGCCGTTTAGCTTAAGCATCGAACCAACAACGGCTTGCAATTTAGGTTGCCCCGAATGTCCAAGTGGTTTGAAACAATTCACGCGACCAACAGGGAAATTAGACCTCGATTTTCACGAAAAATTATTAAAACAAGTCAGTAAAACTGTTTTCTATATTAACTATTATTTTCAAGGTGAACCGTTTTTGCATCCGCAGTTTTTGGAGTTAATCAAACAAGCGAAAAAACACAAAATTTACACAGCCACTTCTACGAATGCTCATTTTATAAATGCTGAAAAAGCGAAAGAAATCGTTGCTTCTGGTTTGGATCGTTTGATTATTTCCATCGATGGTTTGACACAAGCAACCTACGAGCAGTATCGTGTGCACGGAAATCTTCAAAAAGTGATTGAAGCGTCGAAACACCTCGTGGAAGCTAAAAAAGAACTGAACTCCCCTACTCCACATTTGATATTTCAGTTTTTGGCCGTGAAACCAAACGAACATGAAATTCCTGCTGTTTTTACTTTGGCAAAGGAAATGAACATCGACGAAGTGCGCATTAAAACGGCACAATTGTACGATTATAAAAATGGCAATCGCTTGATGCCTGAAAATGAAAAATATTCGCGTTACCGTTTGCAAAAAGACGGAACATACAAAATCAAAGGCGATCCTGGAAATCATTGTTGGAGAATGTGGTCGGGCTCTGTCATCACGTGGGATGGAAAAGTGGTACCTTGCTGTTTCGACAAAGACGCGCAACATGTACTTGGCACAATCGAATCAAAAACATTTGAAGAAATTTGGAAATCCGAACGTTACAGTAATTTTAGAAAAGCCGTTCTATTGAACCGAAAAGCGATTGATATTTGTAGTAATTGCTCTGAGGGAACGAAGGTGTGGGCGTAACTTAGAATTGCGGATTGAAAATTGCGAATTGCGGATTTTAATTGTTGACTGAGGCTCTCGAAGGCAACAATTAACTCAGGCTTTTCACTCTTCACTTTTCATTCTTCACTTTTCTCCAGTTATCTACTAGGATTCAACTTTCAACTTACTTCGGGTGATAAATCCTAACTGCATCTCTGAAAATCTCAGCCTTATTCAAAGTCATTGGTTTCGTTTTTTCTTGAATAAAAAGTTCCATTTGGTCCGTATAATGTGGGCTGTTTTTCATCGACGAAGCACCGAAAGCGTTTATTGTACGAATTTCAACTCCTTTATCTGAGAATTTGGCAAAATGAATGTATCCATCACCGCCATTTAAGCGATAAATTCCTTTTTTCTCGTCATACAAACTTGACTCGGAAGCTTTTGGTACTTCACTCATTCCACCAACTGGATAACTAATGTCGCCGCGAATGTGACGTTGAACATCCCCAAGTGCCGGATGAATTGAATGATGTGTTTTCATTAAAAAATGTTTTGCTTTTGTCAATGCCCAAACGACATCCGATTCTGATAAACTTTCTTTTTGAATGGACAAAAACCCAACGGAACCTTGCAATTTTTTAGCTAACATTTTGTGAACGACAAGCACAATCGATGCATTGGTATCTGCCGCATCCGCATCAAAATCCCAGCATTTCACAGTTTGAATGGCCTCTTTCAATCGTGGATATTTGTTTTCATCCAAATTATAAAGCGCTTTAAAGCAATTGTAATAGCTTGCGTCTTTCAAGAAACTTTTGTTGTACTTCACAAAATGAATGTCCTCGTCTGTAAATTTTCCTTTATGGCTTTCGAAATAGCGATCGAATAATTCAGCACGATTCATTGTAAACATTTGCAAACCAACGAAGTATTCGTTCCATTCACAGTTTTCTCCCGTACATTGTAAAGGTGTATTGTTTGCATTAAAGACATAGCCACATTCTGGATTTAGCACTATTGGCTTTTTGTCGTATTCCAATAATTTATTCCATTTCGCTTTGGATGAAGTTCCATCAATCGGTTGTTTCCAGTCTAATTTTGGGTCTCTCAAAGGAATTTGCCCTCCTGACTGCAACATGATGTTATTTTCTTTATCGGCATAAACAACGTTGAACAATGGCAAAGCTTCCATTTTTAATGCGCTTTCAAATTCATTCCAATTGCGGGATTTGTTCATTTTATACCATTGTTCTGCCGCTCGAATGTCCATGTAAACAGGAAAACGAAAGGCATATTTTCCGTGTTTTGTTGAAAACACCGGTCCAAATTCTGTGTCGTATAATTTCTTTGTGATTCCAATTTTAAAGAATCCGACTTTCAACTTAAATTTTTCTTTTCGGATTTTAAATTTCTTCCATTCTCCATCCAAAAAGTAAGATTTCCCTTTAGTTTTCAGTTTGTAGATGTCACCAAAATTGTGGTAGTTAACGGTGTGCGTCCAGCCTAGATTCTCATTATTCCCAACAAAAATGGTCATTCCTCCTGGAAACAATCCACCGGTAATATTCCAACCTTCCTCACTTTGAATGTGTGCCTCGTACCATGCAAAACCACCTTCAATCGGCTGATGTGAATTTCCAACCAACAAAGTTTTATTGTCATCCATGAGTTCTTTTGCAACCGCAATTCCATTGGAACCTTTTTCATTGGGCGCAGAGTACATGTCAATTCGATTTTCCCTCGTTGCTTTTAACGCCATTCCAACTCCTGCCATCAAACTCAATTTCAGCATGTAACCGTTCAAAATATCGACTTCTGAAATGGGAAACAAATCTTTATGTAACAATTGTTCTGGATGCGCCACAGCATAAGCGTTCAAGCCTTGAACATAACCAGAAATTACACGTTCGAACGTATCAGAAAGCGCACCTTGTTTATATAATTTTGGCACTGTGACATCCAAACTTGCAAATTTCAAGAGGTAATCAAAAAGCACCCCTTCTTTCCCCAAAACTGAACCTGCCAATCCTTTTGAAGGCAATAAATTTTCCTGAATGCTTTTAAAATCATCTTCAGAATGTGCCCAAGCCAAACCATAAGCTGCATCGGCGTCTGTTTTTCCAAAAATGTGAGGCACACCATATGCATCGCGAACAATTTGAATATTTTCACTTTGGATAGTCTGTGCTTTTGATGAAAAACAAAATAAAAGGAAGAAAATAATGATAAAAGGTTTCATGTAATTGGTTGATTGATGGATTCTTAAAGCTACGATAGAAATTTGAATTTTAGCTCAATCGCAACAAATTATTTTGTCGAAAAAAAAATAAAAACGGTTCACAAATTTTTGATAAAAATTATTTGGCACTTTAATTGTTTAATGGAAAGCTTTAATTTTACAACGTGAAAAAAAACATACTCCTACTTATCGTTTTGGTTTTCAGTTTAAGTTCTTGCATAGAAATATTGGATGACCTCACGATTCATAATGACGGCTCAGGAACGCTGCGTTACAACATCAATTTAAGTTCAAGTAAAATTAAAGTCAACTCCATTTTAGCTTTGGATAGTTTAGATGGAAAAAAAGTACCTAGCATTGAAGAAATCAAAGGAAAAGTGCAGCAATTCATTAAGGTTTTGGATGCACAATCAGGAATTTCAAATGTCAAAGTTGAAGAAAATTACACTGATTATATTTTTAAATTTTCGTGCGATTTTTCTAATGTTTTATTACTCCAAGAAGGATTGAAACAAACGGTGACCGCAATGACGAAAGAAAAAAACATTCAAGAGTTGGATCACAATTGGTTGAGCTGGGATGGTACAAAGTTATCGCGCTCGATTCCAAGTATTTCTAAAGCGAAAGTAAACGAATTGAAACAAAGCGATCTTGATTTATTGAAAACTGGGACTTATACTTCCATTTCACGATTCGATAGAGCTGTAGAAAAATTCGATAATTCGACAGCAATTCTATCCAAAAGCAAACAAGCTGTCATGGTAAAAACAGATACGTATAGCCTACGCGAAAATCAAGATGTTTTAGAAAATGTAATCTATTTGATTTCGAATAAAAACTAGGATTATTTTCGTAATTTCGCCAATATATTCTACAATCGATGCACATCAAAAAAATCGTACTACTTAGCGCATTAGTTATTGTCGCTTTTAAATCTCAGGCACAAAAATCTGAGCATTTAATTCCGAAGGACGCCGTTACAGTTTTTAGTATAAACAACATCAATCTTTTCCAGAAAATTTCGTTGGATGATTTAATCAGCTACGATTTTATGGAAGAAGTGCATCAAGAATTATTTGACGGTTCCACAAGTGGCAGCACGCTGAAAGATTCCGGCTTGGATTTCGACCAAAAATTAAACGTTTTCTACGGAAAAGCAAATAAATCAGAAATTTCAGGTTTTACTTTCGGTATTAAAAATGAGGCGAATTTATTCAAGGTTTTTGACGATTTCGATTTATTGGAAGACATGAGCAAAAACGGTGTAAAAGTTTACGGTTCTTTTTTCAACAACCTCATCATTAAAGGAAACAACGCACTTCTTATTCGTGTTGAACCAACAATGGAATACATCAATCAAGTGACTGATTCAATTTGGTATGCTCGTGGTAATGAAAGTCCTTTCGGATATTTCGAAGAAGACGTCGAAAGTGACGAAGAAACCATTTTGAACGAAGAGGTTTACGAAGAAGATGAAAATATTGAAAATGAAACGGAAGAGCAATTATTCCCTGAAGCATCAGAAGACCCAAATGTTAAAAATTATTACGAATTAAGAGATAGCATTCAATTAATCATCCAAGAAGGTCAGTTGGATGCAATTCTAAAAGAACTATTGGAGAAAAATATAAATTTAGCAAATTCAGATGTTCGTTTCGCGGAACTTTTGACACACAATTCAGAAGGTGTTTTTTACATGGACAATGCTCGAAATATCGATAAATCAAACGGTTTATGGTATTTTCAAACGGTACTTCCAAGTTTATACAAAGACATTCAAGAATTATATAACGGAAATGTAATCTTGGGCGATTTGTACTTGAAAGACCAAAAAGTGGAAGTGGACATTGTTGCACAATACGGCAGAGGATTAGGAGAGATTTACAATGAAATGAACGATTCTAAGTTCGATAAAAACATTCTGAAATACATTCCAAATAACAGCTCCGGTTACTTTTCTTACAATGTGAATTTGCGCAAAGCGTACGAAAAAGCGTACGAAATCATTATGCCGATTTTGAATCAAGAGAAAAATGCACAAATCGCGATGAATGTATTGACAATCGAATTATTAAATGAATTCATCAATAAAGATGCGCTTTTCGGAACGTACAAAGGAAGTATGTTCGGTTCGTTTAATGGTTTCAAAAAAATCAAAACAAAGAAAATCGAGTTTTTCTACGACGAAAACACATTTGAATACGGCGAACGTGTTGCAGAAGCAGAAGAAGACATGCCGATTTTCACGTATGGAATTACGATTGACCGCGACGATATTCCTGAAAAAATATTGAACCATTTTGGACGTTTGACTTCAAAAATTCAAAACAAAGGAAAATATTGGGTGTTTGAAAACGCAATTTTAGATGCAGCACCATTGTATATGATTAACCGAAATGGTTTGTTCATTTTAACGAACGATGAGGATTTAGCTGTGAATCATGCAGATGGATACGGAAAAGAAAAATTGAACAAAAAAGCAGCAAAACGTGCTAAGAAAAGTGGGTTTATGTATGCTAATATCAACGTTGCACAAACAATTGATCGTTTCCCAATGGATATTTTAAATGACCGTCAAAATGAAATGATTCAAACGCTAAAAGGTAAATCTGGTAACTTGGAATTACTTTCAAGCAAAACATCTGTGAAACAAACAGAATTCAAATTAGAATATACGTATCAAGGAACTGACCCTTCAGGAAAACATTTGCTTGATCTTATTAATTCATTATACATCGTTACAAAATAATCGTTTTGGTTCGAAAGACTCTTACAATTATCATTCTTGCCGCTGCTTTAGGTGCCTTTTTGTACCTCAAACCGTTCTTGTTTCAGAAACCAGTTCCACCAAGAATTATAGATCGATTGCCAACTGCTGATTTTATCGGTAAAGCAAACATTCTAGATTTAGCAAGAGAAACAAGTGGAATGATGTATTACCACAAAATTCCTTTTCGCGATTTCACGTCTTATGAATTCCTTTTGGGACAAGGGAAAATGTATGGTTTGAATCTTCAAAAACCTATGTATTTATTCGGAAATGAAAAAGGTGATTGGGGATTTATTTTGGAAGTGAGTGACAGTTCAAAAATTGGTCAAGGAATCGAACGACTAAAGAAATTCATTGAGATTGAAGATACTGTAATTCAAGAACAAACAGTTTATAATTACTCGAAAGAGAGCATGTACATGAATTATGGCAAAAACTATTTATTCGTTTACAAAGGGAATAATTTCAAAGGAAATTTCAAGCAAGTTGTGAATGCAAGATACTTTGATATTACGAAAGAATGGAGGGAATTTATAAGTAAAAAAACCTTTAAAAATGAACATTTGGTGATTTATTCGAATTGGGATAAATTGAAAAACGTTGGAATAGAAACTGCCATGTTTGCGCACGACAGCGATTCATTAAGTTTCAATCTAAAAAGTTATTTGCGTAAGAAAACTGCATTTCATATCACCAAAAAGAAAGAAGGATTGTGTTTCAATCATATTCAAAATGCTAGTAAATCCGTTGAATTGCATTTAGATATTTCAGAGTTAAGAAAAAATCCAAATGATCCTTTATTGGTTGAAGTGATGAAACTTGGTAAGCGTTTTGGATTTCCATTTAACGACTTCTTAAAAGCTTGGGACGGTGATTTGTGTTTCATGGAAGGTGGTTTGCAAAAAGTAAAAGAAACCTATATCGAAACTGAATTGGATGAAGATTTTAACGCTAGAGAAGTTGAAAAAACAAGAGACGCATTGATTCCTGGTTATTCTGTTTATTTCTCCACAACGAGTCACGCACCTGTTTTTATAAATAAACTACTCAAAAAAGGAATTTTGACACAAGAAGGCAACGACTATCGTTTTTTGTTTTCTCCGATCTTACATTTGTCAAAAAAAGGTGCTCTATATAATTTCTATTCAGGACAAATTACACCTAAAACAGTTTCAAGTACACAGAATCATATTATTTGGACAAACAAAGGAACACGTTACGCATTCAGTATTGATTCTTTGAATACGTATGAAGTTTTTGGCAGTTTACAAATCCCAGTAAAACGAATTTTCAGAAGAAACAAGTTGATTTAATTTGTTATCACTTCTTCTTTCCCTACCCAATTTTTTATAGTCTTGTGGATATGTGAAATACTACAATTGTATTTCGCTGCTAACTGATTGAGTGTATAACCTTTTTCAGTTCTTAAATAAACAATTCGTTTCTTTTGAGAATAATCCAATGGATCTGGACGTCCAATAGACGTATTTCCCCCTTTCGGACCATATTTCAATCTACGTTTGAGCCATAGTTCGCTGTTATCTCTTTTTCCTTCTTTAAAACCGATTAAAATGGATTCGCTGTATGTTGCCCATTTCAAATTTGAAACACAGTTATTTTTGTAATTTCCGTCTAAGTGAATTACAACTCTATTTTTCTTAGGAGTTTTATTTTGTATAAAAGCCATTGCAACAGCTTTGTGGGGATAAACTGTTTTGCGATTTCCTTTATCGTCAATCAAATCAGTCATAAGAAAACCATTGTCAGGATGAACCCTCAACAATTTTTCTTTTGTTTGATAATGAATCAAGCGACCACTTTCATATTTCTTAATGCGGTCTTTCGATCTTATTTTTCCCTCTTCAGAAATTTCATAATCCGAAAACCCAGGGATGCTTTTCCAAAGTTCCATAATCATGAAACAATGTTAGTTATTATAATGTTTTGGTAAATTTAACTTTAAGGAGTGTTAACGAAAATAATCGCTTTGAAACCAATGTTAACTTATTAATCCTAATAATATAAAGACAAATATCAAAAAGACGTTAATGAGAAGGTTAACAAAAAAATTACTCGAATTTATTGTTCAGCAAGTGCAAATTGAAACAATTCGTTATTTTCTTCTATAAAATCTAATGTTTCTAGTATCTCGTTTAAATCCTGCGAAGAAACCAATTTCATTCGATAATCCTTGAAATGAGAGATTCCTTTAAAATAATTCGTGTAGTGACGTTTCATTTCATTAATTCCTAATTCCTCTCCTTTCCAGCGAACACTCATGTTTAAATGGTCTCTTGTTGCTTCAACACGTTCTTTTACTCCTGGTTTTACGATATGTTCGCCTGTTGCTAAAAAGTGTTTTATTTCATTAAAAACCCATGGATAACCAATGCTAGCACGACCAATCATTATGCCGTCAACTCCGTAACGATTTTTATACTCTAACGCTTTTTCTGGACTATCAATGTCTCCATTTCCGAAAACAGGTATTTTCATTCTTGGATTGTTTTTAACTTCTCCAATTAATGTCCAATCCGCTTCACCTTTATACATTTGTTTTCTGGTGCGACCATGAATTGAAATCGCTTCAATACCAATATCTTGTAATCGTTCAGCTGTATCCACAACAAATTTAGTATCGTCATCCCAACCTAATCTTGTTTTAACGGTTACAGGTAAATTTGTTGATTTCACGATTGCTTCCGTCATGCGTACCATTTTCGGAATGTCTTGTAAAATCCCAGCACCTGCGCCTTTGCAAGCCACTTTTTTCACTGGACAACCGTAATTAATGTCAATAATATCTGGATTCGTTTTTTCAATTATTACAGCAGCTTGCATCATACTTTCGATTTCGTATCCAAAAATCTGGATGCCAATCGGACGTTCGTATTCATAGATATCCAATTTTTGAACACTTTTTGCTGCATCACGAATCAAACCTTCAGAGGAAATAAACTCAGTGTACATCAAATCCGCCCCGTGCTTTTTACATAATGCACGAAACGGGGGGTCACTTACATCTTCCATCGGAGCCAATAAAAGTGGGAACTCCCCTAATTCAATGTTTCGAATTTTAACCATTTTGATTATTATCTTGTTTTCGTAGTCTCAATCACTTTCAAGTAATTTTTCAATTCTTGTTCATTACTTGCTTTCAAAACCATCAACATTTGGTCAGATTCCACAACGATATAATCTTTCAAACCGTCTAATAAAACCAATTTATTATTTGGAACATTGATCTGACAGTTTTCAGAATTAAAAGTAAAAACATTGTCGCCAATAATCGAGTTGTTTTTATCGTCTTTATGCAAATGTTGATTCAAACTTCCCCATGTTCCTAAATCGCTCCAATCAAAATCTGAAAGTACAACTGAAACATTTTTCGCATGTTCCATTATTGCAAAGTCAATTGAAATGTCTTCACATTTATCGAATGCATTGTAAACTGCATTTACTTCACGTTCTGAATTATCATAAACAGATAAATCATTCGCGAAAAGTTCAAATAAGTCAGGTTGGAATTCGTTTAGAGCATTTAAAATTGTTTCAGAATTCCAAACAAAAATTCCTGCATTCCAATAATAATTGCCAGCATTTAAAAACGATTGTGCCGTTTCCAAATCTGGTTTTTCACGGAATCTTTTTACCTCATACGCTGCATTTGCAACCACTCCATTTGAGTTATCGAATTCGATGTAACCATAACCAGTATCAGGACGTGTTGGAGAAATTCCAAGTGTTACCAAATGTTTTTTTGAATTTGCTGTTTCAATGGCAGTTTCAATGATTTCACAAAAACGATTTTTATCAATAATCAAATGATCTGAAGGAGTGATGATTAAAGTAGCGTTTTTATTTTCACCGTGAATTTTTGCGGCCGCATAAGCGATACAAGGCGCAGTATTTTTACGCATCGGTTCACAAAGCACTTGACTTTCATTCAATTCTGGTAATTGTTCCAAAACCAAATCTTTGTAACTTGTATTCGTAAGAATGTAAATTTGATCGTTTGGCATAAGATGTTGCAAACGTTCGAAAGTCAATCTCAACAAAGATTTCCCAATCCCTAATACATCCAAAAACTGTTTTGGTTTTTCTGGTGTTGACATAGGCCAAAAGCGGCTTCCTACTCCACCTGCCATAATTAAACCGTAATTGTTATTTTTCATAAGAAGTAATTAACTTGATGTTTGCTAGTGCGTGTACTAAATATTGTTTTCCAGAATTAAGGTCGGTGCAAAGATACCTACTCCTTCTCAAATTTCCTTTTTTAAATAATTTTCCATTTATCGAAAAGGTAGATTGATATGGAATTTGCTCCAAAGTTATTGCTTCACTTGGTTTGTCATGTTGACGTAGAGCTCTAGATAAATTCAAATCTGAACAAGAAGATGCTTTTGTGTTTGTAAAACTTTTCCAAAGTGCTTTTTCAACTTCTTTTGGCAATTGTTTACTATCTAAAACAGGAATTAATAATTCGCGAAAAGCATTTTTCCATTCCTCTCCATGAGGATTTACGCGTGAACCGTATTTATTAAAAGTATTTAAATGTGCAAATTCATGCAATGTCGTCACTAGAAAACTGTAAGGATTCAAATCACCATTGATGGTAATAATTGGCAATTCGCCAGGAGCATTGGCTCTAAAATCTCCCAATTTACTTTTTCGACTTGGAACAATTTTAAAAATGACTTTGCTTTTTAAAATCAAATCTACGAGATAGGGCACGAAAATTTCAGGTGCAAATCGCTTCAAAGTTTCAGAAAATCGCGTTCTTTTATCCATTCTTGATAATCCACAAAAATACTAAAGTTTAAGTTTCAAAAACAACCCGATGTTATAAGTCGAAATAATGTTTAATTTAGCGATTCAAAGCTATGGAAAAAATAGGAAGGTACTTTTTAATGTTGAAGTTAGTTTTTACGAAACCCAACAAATGGAGCGTTTTTTTTGCAAGACTTTTTGATGAATTAAACTACATTGGTATTAATTCATTGCCTATTGTTGCTTTAATGTCGGCATTTATGGGAGGCGTAATTGCACTTCAAACTGCACATAATATTTCAAGCCCATTGTTGCCAGCATACACAGTCGGTTACATTACACAATCTAGTACAATTTTAGAATTTTCACCAACGATAATCTCACTTATATTAGCTGGAAAAATTGGTTCAAATGTAGCTTCGGAAATTGGAACAATGCGTGTCACAGAACAAATTGATGCTTTAGAAATAATGGGAATTAATTCATTGAATTTTTTAGTATTTCCAAAAGTTGTAGCAGCAGTATTATTCTTTCCAATTTTAGTAATCTTCTCAATGGCATTAAGTATGTTCGGAGGATGGCTCTCATTAACGATGGCAAATTTATCAACCACCGAAACTTATATTTTAGGTTTAAGATCGTTTTTTGACCCTTATAACATTACATACGCATTAACAAAAACAGTAGTTTTCGGATTTTTAATTGTATCAGTAGCTTCGTTTTACGGATTTTACGTTAAAGGAGGCTCTTTAGATGTTGGTCGTGCTTCTACACAAGCTGTAGTATCAAGCAGTGTTTGCATACTTATAGCTAATTTTATTTTGACACAAATGCTCTTGTTATAATGGTAGAAGTTGTAAACGTCAATAAATCCTTCTCTGGTCAACAAGTACTTTTTGACATCAGTGCAAAGTTCGAAAAAGGAAAAGTCAATTTGATTATTGGTCAATCTGGTCAAGGTAAATCCGTTTTAGCTAAATGTATGGTCGGTTTGCATGAAGTAGATCAAGGACAAATTTTATACGATGGCCGCGACTTTATGAAAATGAGCCGCGATGAACGGAGTGAGATTCGGCAAGAAATTGGTATGTTGTTTCAAGGTTCAGCACTTTTTGACTCGATGACAGTAGAACAAAATTTAATGTTTCCGCTCAAAATGTTTACAAAAATGTCGAAAGTAGAAATGCAAAAACGAGCAGATTTCTGTTTGGAACGTGTCAACCTTTCTGGAAAAAATAAGTTATTGCCTTCAGAATGCAGCGGAGGTATGCAAAAAAGAGTTGGTATTGCTCGAGCTATTGCCATGAATCCTAAATATTTGTTTTGTGACGAACCAAATTCAGGACTAGATCCCCAAACTTCCATTTTAATTGATGGATTAATTAAAGATATCACTGCAGAATTTCAAATTACGACAATCGTTATTACCCATGACATGAATAGTGTTATTGAAATTGGCGATAATATTCTTTTTATATACAAAGGTGAAAATTGGTGGCAAGGAAATCGTGAAACAATAATAACAACTGACAATCCTGAAATTGGGAATTTTGTGTATGCATCTGAGTTCATGAAAGAAATTAGAACTTCAATGCAAGAAAAAAGAAGATAATTTTATGAAGCATTATTGTTTTTCAAAAATATAATTATCTTTGCAACCCGTTTTTAAAGGATTTATCTCCTCAAAAACATAAAGTTCTCAAGTGAAAGAACAATTTTTGAAATAATTGCGGATGTGGTGATACCGATAACTATCGGTATGGCAGACATGCTCAAGAGTCAAACGTGACTCTTTTAAAATTGATATAA
>RFNX01000168.1 GCA_009926905.1 Flavobacteriales bacterium | reverse complement strand
GCCTTTTCGACGCCCTTTAGGCCTTCGAGCAAACCTGTTTGATCCCATTTTGATTGTAGTCCACGGGTTTTAGCCATCAATTCGGCTTGTGGATTCATATTTGTAGTCAATAGTGACTTTACATCTGCGCTCATATTATATTTTCCTATTTGTTTAATTTGTTATCGGACGTTATTACTTTTTAATGCCAGCGAGTGTCTTAAATCTCTCTGCCATTTGGTTACCGTTCTCAACAATTGGTTGAGATGGTTTTGTACTTGCAACTGCTTTACTTGCCAAACCTTCGGTGATAGTAGTTGCAGTTGTATTTTTCTTTTTAACAACTGATCCACCCAAATTAAACGATTCGGCCATAATAGCATATGTTAATTTAACCTCACGTACACTCGTAGTGAGATCAAAGTTTTCAACAACCTTCATCTTTTGTTGGTTATTCAAACTAAATTGCTTAAAGAGCTTATTGGTATAAAGCAATTTAGCATTCAATAGATTAACTTCATTGATTTGGCTGCGTAAAATTTCAACGGTCTTCATTGCTTCGTCACGTTGTGCGGTGACTTCAGCAATTTGTTCTTCCCAAGCAGATTCATCAGGATTACCATTTTCAGGTGAACCACCTTCTGTTGAAGGTTCTGATGAGTCATCGCTTTCCAACTCAGCAAGAAGTTCTTCAAGAGAAATTTCTTCTTCTGCGGTTGGTGCTGGAGCATTTGGATCTGCTGGAGCAGCAGGTGCTGGAGCAGCAGGTGCTGGAGCATTTGGATCTACTGGAGCAGCAGGTGCTGCTGGAGTATCAGAAACGGGAGCTGGAGCAGCTGGAGTGTCTGACATTTGTGGTGCTGGTGCCATTGTTGGATCTGTTGGTGCAGCTGGAGCAACAGCATTTGGATCTGCTGGAGCAGGTTCACCTTCTTCTTCCATTGCGTCATTTTCAAGTTCTGCAATAATTTCTTCTAGTTCTGCGTCAGAAACAACTGCATCGTCAAGTGCACCATCTTCTTCAAGATGTGCATCAAATACTTGTGAACCCTTTTTGGTCACAGGTTGATGTGATGGAGCCGTTGAAGCATCACCAATACCGGATGCAACTGATTCGTCGGCTGATTCTTCTTTGAGTCTTTCAGCGAACAATGCTTGAACACGTTCACCAAATGCCTCTTCAAGTGCTACTTTTGCATTTGCAAGAGCAGTAGCACGAACGGCTTTAGCGTCAGCAAGCGCTTCTTTTAATAGATCGGACATATTATAATTTCCTTGTATTTCTGAAGTTATTGATATGGAACTTCAATCGAATTTTTTATTAATGTGGCGGCAAAGACATTGCTGCATTTGAATATAAATATATATATATTTTCAAAACATATAAAAATCTTCATGTTTGTATGGTATTAACGTCTATTTATATAGCATTGTAACTTATGTCGAAACACTCTAAAACTCAGCTTAAAACACTGATAACACGGTTAATTAATGAAGTATTAAATGAAGCGGAACGTGAAACTGTTGTTGACAAAAAAGAAATAACATTAAATCCGCCAAATACATTTGAATCATATTTGAAACAAAATATGGGAGTATCGTTTACTAATGATGAACGGTTAGCATCTACAATACCAAATGTTCGTACCCCTTTTTCCCGTACACAATTTGACATTCGTTATAAAAGCACCGAAGATATTTTGAACGGTGGTAAAATAGAAAAAATCAACAAAACCACTATAATTAAAAAAATTAAAGTTGGAAACTTATTGGCTTATAAGAGTTTTACATTGATTGAACCAAGTCAATCGTTTGAAGACAAAAATACAAAAGAACCAAAAAAGCCAGAACCAATCAAGGTAACAATTATTACATCTGACAGTTTTGAAGACATCAACGGTGATCCAACTTTGCTATCAGATTTTCTTCAAAAAATAAATAACAGTGAGAATATAGGACTTTAATATGGATAAAATTAGTGGAATAGTACAAACACACAATCCTAACAAAGAAGGAAAACATCCACATTTGATTAGCAAAACAAAAACTGCTAGTCATATGTTGAATCCTAACAAAACGGAAAAATCAAATACCAATTTGGTACCTCTTATAGATTGGAAACCGGGCGACATTGAAATGTTTGCAAGTATGGGATTTTCAGGTGAAAGTTCTGGAGATGATGGTTATTATATGGAAGAAGACATGATTCCAAATGATGGTATAGATCCAAAAAACTATTCTCGTAGAATATCAAGAACCAACGATCACAAATGGGTTCTTGAAAAGAAAAGTCTAACAGAACCAGATAGTTCATATAGACTAGAAAAAGTATATTCCAAATTGATGGGCACAGATAAAAATCCAGGCATGTTAGATTATTTTGATACATTAACACACGAATTGACAGAAAATCTCTATTTATATAAACGTATGAAACTTAAATCTATTGTAGAAAACCTTCCGGTGTCTAAAATGTCACCGCCTCAATCAGATATTACAGCTGTTAGTAAACATTCTGTAGCTGAAACAACACATCCAGAACCAAATGGTGTGAATGCTCCTGTAGTTCAACGAGGTCTATCCAAAGAACAAAAAAAGATGCTTCAAGAACTTGTATTTGAATATAACAAATACAACGAAGTATTGGAAGCACGTAAGAAATTGATGGAAGTCGCCAACAAGATGGGTAATATCGGTGAATTATCTGAAGCATATTTGGTTGAAAAACTTCATGAAGAAAACAAAGATGACAACGCTTGGTTTGACGAAACCACTATTCGTAAACATACCAACGAAATTAAGAAAATGACCACCGAGTTCAAAAAGAAATCCACCGAATGTGAAGAAAAAATGAGACATTTGCAAAGTTTATATCAAGAATGTGGTATGATGTTGGAACGTTATTTCCACATGGAATGATTCATATATAAAAAAATAAACCCACTCGAAAGAGTGGGTTTTTTGTTATTTTGATTATCTATCAAAAGTAGTTCTTATATTCTGATTTGAAAGTTTCTTTGATTTTAGATTTATCGTCCACTTTAGACGTATCTTTTTCACTATCTGGTTTTTCAGTTGATTTAACATCGGTGTCTGATGATTTAACATTTCCCGCATCAGCTTTATTAGCTTGTTCATCATCTTTCTTCACTTGATCAGCGTCGTTTTTGCCGGTGGCGGCCAAATCATTTAGTTGGTTAATACGTTTTTCATAAACCACCGGTTCAGTGAATTGTTTATCTTTACCTCTCACAAACCACTTGCCATTGGTATATTTGAAAACATAAACGACAGATCCGATTTTTGCTTTTAACACCACACCTTCTTTATTTGTTTTGTTCTTGGAACTTGTTGCTTGACGTAAACCAAATGTCAAAGAAATTAAAGCAGGCATTAGTGCCTTAATTTCTTTCATAATTGTAACAATGTCACCTGAATTAATATCTTCTTCCAACATTGTCTTTCTCAATTGACCAATATTACC
>RFNX01000212.1 GCA_009926905.1 Flavobacteriales bacterium | reverse complement strand
GGCAGCAAGTGTAAAGGACGACCCGACAACAACAAACAGACGACTAAAAAATAGAGAAAAAGTAAACCATTTTGACAAGTGAATACGGACATAAAAACGATACAACAAACGGACAACGAGTAAGCCGACACTCATTGCATACCCTTCTGTGTTTTAATTTTTTCCCCACCGCACAAAAAAAATTGAATTTCTATTGCCACCGCACAAATGGCACATTTGGTTTTTTCCAACACACGAGCCAACGCTCAAAAAACCAAAAGAGCCATTTTTTAGCCAACGCACGGACAGAAACACCGACAATAAAAAGTAATTTAGCGAACCAATAAATAAAGAGAATTTTAAATGAGTGAAGACCAAAAACGAGTATTAGAACAACAACTTTGGAATATAGCCAATACGCTGAGAGGCAAAATGAATGCGGACGAGTTCCGTGACTATATTTTAGGCTTCATTTTCTACAAATATCTGAGCGAGAAAATGGAAATTTTCGCTAACGACATCTTGAAACAAGACAAAATCAAGTTTCGTGAAATAACACCAAAAACAGCACAATCCAACGACTTTTTAGAAGCTATTAAAGAAGAAGCTTTGGAGAAATTGGGCTACTTCCTTAGACCCGAAGAACTCTTTACCGAAGTGGCTAAAAGAGGAATGGGCAACAACGAAGACATTGACCAATTTGACGAAAGCAAAACAAACTTCATACTTGAAGACCTTCAAAAAATACTGACCAACATCCAATTGAGTACAATGGGTACAGACAGCGAAGAGGACTTTGACAACCTCTTTGAAGATATGGATTTGAACAGTACCAAATTGGGCAAAACACCCGAAGCAAGAAATACAATTATTGCTAAGGTGCTGACGCACCTTGACAAGATTGATTTCAAGTTGGAAAACACGGAATTAGATGTTTTGGGTGATGCTTACGAATATTTGATTGGACAATTCGCCAGCGGTGCAGGGAAAAAAGCAGGTGAATTTTATACACCGCAGGAAGTTTCTAAAATATTGGCAAAGATTGTTACCACAGGAAAGCAAAAACTAAAATCGGTTTACGACCCTACTTGTGGTTCAGGCTCTTTGTTGTTGCGAGTGGCAAGAGAAGTAAAAGATGTAGCAATGTTTTACGGACAAGAAATGAATCGTACTACATACAACCTTGCCCGAATGAATATGATTCTGCATGGTGTGCATTATCGTCAATTTGACATTAAGCAAGAAGATACTTTGGAGTATCCGCAACACATTGACGATTTACCTTTTGAAGCCATTGTTGCCAATCCGCCTTTCTCTGCCAAATGGAGTGCGAATCCTATTTTTACAAGTGATGACCGCTTTAGCCAATACGGAAAATTAGCACCATCAAGCAAAGCCGATTTTGCCTTTGTACAACATATGATTTACCATATGGCCGAAAATGGTACAATGGCAATTGTTCTCCCTCACGGTGCATTATTCAGAGGTGGAGCAGAACAACACATTCGTAAATTTTTGATTGAAAACAAAAACTATTTAGATGCAGTAATTGGATTACCCGAAAAGATATTTTTTGGAACTGACATACCAACTTGTATAATGGTTTTCAAGAAATGTAGAGAAAACCCTAATGATGTAGTTTTTATTGATGCCAGCCAACACTATGCAAAAGGAACTCAAAACTATTTGCGACAAGAAGATATTGATAAAATCATAAACACTTATCAAAACAGAATAACAGAAGATAAGTACAGTTTTGTTGCTTCGCTTGAACAAATTCGTGAAAACGATTACAATTTAAACATACCTCGCTATGTTGATACTTTTGAGGAGGAAGAAGAAATTGATTTAGATACTGTTTCTAGTAAATTGGTTGAGTTGGACAAAGACATAAAATCAACCGAAAGTGAAATAGCTAAATTTTGTAAAGAACTAAATATTTCAACGCCCTTTTAATGATGAGAAACACAAGCACAAAACCAGCCTTGCGATTTCCTGAATTTAAAGAGGATTGGAAACCTTTACAACTCAAGGAAATTTTAAAAGAACATAAATCAAGAAACTCAAAAAACCAATTTGAGGAGGTATTTTCTGTTGCCAAAGAAAAAGGTTTGATAAACCAAATAGAGCATTTAGGTAGGTCTTATGCTTCTGATGATATTTCAAATTACAAAGTAGTTTACCCAAATGATGTGGTTTACACGAAAAGCCCGACTGCAGGATTTCCTTTTGGAATTATAAAACAAAACAAACTAGACCGAACAGGAGTGGTTTCGGTTTTGTATGCTGTTTTCAAACCGAAAAATATTGAAATGGGTTTGTTGCTTGATTTTTATTTTTCCTCTTGGGTCAATACTTATAACTACCTCGTTCCTTTAGTTCATAAAGGTGCTAAAAACACTATGAACATTGGAAATGAAGATTTTTTGAATGGTGCTAAAATTTACCTTCCAACTCAAAAAGAAGAACAGAAAAAAATAACTGATTTTTTAATTCAGATAGACAACCGAATTGCTCAACTCACAGAGAAAAAAGAAAATTTAGAGCTATACAAAAAAGGAATAACACAAAAAATATTTACCAAAAAACTCCGCTTTAAAGATGAAAATGGAAAGGATTTTCCAGAATGGAAAAAACATTCTATAAAAAATGTTCTAGACAGATATTCTAATCCTGTGGATGTTACCCCAAGTCAATTATATACTCAAATCGGAATCAGGTCACACGGAAAAGGAATTTTTCATAAAGAAGCTGTAACAGGTAAAAGTCTTGGCAATAAAAGGGTATTTTGGATTGAAGAAGACAAGCTAATACTAAATATTGTTTTTGCTTGGGAAAGAGCAATTACAAAGACAACATCATCAGAAAAAGGGATGGTAGCATCTCATAGGTTTCCTATGTATCAACCCAAAAAAGGATTGTTAAACCTTGACTATATCCTTTTATTTTTCCTTACACCAAGAGGTAAAACATACCTCGAATTAGCTTCACCAGGAGGAGCAGGAAGAAATAAAACACTCGGTCAATCAGAATTTGAAAAATTGAAGATTTACCTTCCATCAATTAAAGAGCAAGAAAAAATTGTTTCATTTTTCAATGAAATAAGCAAACAAATTGCTTTGGTAAACGAGCAATTGGAAGAAACTAGAAACTTTAAAAAGGCATTGTTAAGTAAATTATTCTGCTAATGGCTGTTAAAAAAGAACCAATAGAATTATTAAAAACCAAACTTAACAGGTGTATCAATGGCAATATGTCATTGACAAATCGTAGCCTTAAAGCAGGTAATAAGATTCTAATAAAGTATAATCAAAATTTTGTTGAATACACCGAAAATGGATATACCTATGACGGAATCGACCGCTTTTATACAAGAGATTACACAGTAAAAATTGAATTGAACCGTGAAAATCTTTCCCTTATTAGTTCATCTAGTTCAAAACCTGATAAAAACTTTGGATTTTTCTTAGGTTTTATGAAAAACATTACTGCCCAAGACCTCAATAAGGTAGTCATTTCAAATGTAAACAAAGTTGAACCACCGATACTCTATACAACAAAATCACTATTTGAGGATTATAAAAAAATAGCAAGAGAAGAAGGAATTGATAAAAATATTCGGATAAGAAATCGAGTAGCACCATATTTAAAAAATCATTTTGATATTGAATTGAATGAGGCTGAAGCACAAAAAGACTATTCCCTTGCACTAAAAGAGATAATCGCCAGTAATCAAGTATCACAGGCTGACATAATAGAACTTACAGGAAATCTTGAAACAGGCGAAAACATCAATCTTGTAGTTGAAAAAAAGATTAACAAGCAAGTCGATTGGCTGATAAAAACCATTGAAGAACAAATATTAAGTAAATCAATAATTACTACTGCCGAAGCAAAAATTATTGGAAATACATATTTTGGTTTCCCTAAAATTCAAATTAAAGGCCCTGAGGATTTGATGGAAAAGATTTTGACTAAATATGGTCAATATACATTTTTTGGTGTGCCTGCAATGATTAATACAAACAAATATATTATTCACCACGGTGATTTATCTCGTTCTCAATTAGATTTAATTCTTATTACCCACTTAGGCGATATTGAACTTGTAGAACTAAAAAGGTCAGATGAAATATTAATGGATTTTGATTTTGGTAGAAAAAAGTTTTACCCAACAAAAACATTAGCAGCAGCAATTTCTCAATGCGAACGATACATCACAACAATCAATAGAGACAATGATGAAAGCTTCAAAATTGACAATAAAAAAATTAGAGATTTTCTTCAAGAACAAATAGGTGCCGATAATTTAGATGTTGAATCTGTTAGACCTACAGGAACAATTATAATAGGTAGTTCTAATTCCATTTTCACCCAATATGAAAATCTTAATGCTTCACAAAAAGCAAAAATTTCAAAAGGTCAATATGAAACAAACGGGAAATTGGCATACAAGGAGTTAAAAAATACTTACAAAAACATTAAGGTGCTTACATATAGCGAATTAGTAGGACACGCTAAAACAAGATTGCAGTTGGATTTATGAGTAAACAAAGCGAACAAATATTAGAAGAACAATTGATTGCCCAGTTGCAAAAATTGGGTTATGCTTACTTTCCTATTGCAGACGAAAAGGCACTGATAGCTAACCTTAAAAGCCAATTAGAAAAACACAATCAAATTTCGTTTTCAGATGCTGAATTTGACAAGGTGCTGAACCTCTTAAATAAAGGTTCTATTTTTGAAAAGTCAAAAACACTTCGCCAAAAGCAACATATTGTAAGGGATAACGGAGACAATCTCTATTTTGAATTTCTGAATACGGAACATTGGTGTCAAAATCAATACCAAGTAACCAACCAAGTAACCCAAGAAGGCAAATACAAAAACCGTTATGATGTTACGATTTTAATCAACGGTTTGCCATTGGTTCAAATAGAACTCAAACGCAGAGGTTTAGAACTCAAAGAGGCCTTTAACCAAGTCAATCGTTATCAACGGCATTCATTTGGTGCCAATTCCGCCTTGTATCAATATGTTCAGATTTTCATCATCAGCAACGGAGTAAATACAAAGTATTACGCCAACAACCGAAACCAAAGTTTCAAACAAACTTTCTATTGGACAGATTTTGAAAACAAGCGATTGACCAATATTCTCAACGGTTTCACAGATGCTTTTTTAGAGCCTTGCCACATCAGTAAAATGATTTGCAAGTACATTGTACTCAATGAAGCTTACAAAATTCCAATGGTACTTCGTCCGTATCAATTCTATGCGGTAGAAGCTTTAATTGACCGAGTAAAAAACTCCAACAAAAACGGTTATATATGGCATACCACAGGTTCGGGCAAAACCCTAACCAGTTTTAAAGCCAGTCAAATTTTGATGAATTTCCCTGAAGTTCACAAAGTTGTTTTTGTAGTGGACAGAAAAGATTTGGACTACCAAACCACCAAAGAGTTCAACAGTTTTAGTGATGGTTGCATTGACGGCACAGACAATACCGCCAATTTGGTAAAACAGTTTATTGGTACATATAAAGACAAAAAAGGTGAAGCCAAAAACACCAAACTAATTGTAACTACTATTCAGAAACTCAATACTGCCATCAGTAAATTGAAGTACGAAAAGAAAATGGCTGACTTGAAAGACAAGCGAATCATTTTCATTTTTGACGAGTGCCACCGAAGCCAGTTTGGAGAAACACACAACAGAATAAAAGAGTATTTCAACAATGCTCAAATGTTCGGATTTACAGGAACTCCCATTTTTGCCGACAATGCCAACAAAAACGAATTAGGCAAACGAACAACTAAAGACCTTTTTGAAGACTGTTTGCACAAATATGTAATTACAGATGCCATCAAAGACGAAAACGTGTTGAAGTTTTCGGTTGAGTATGTAGGCAGATACAAGCAAAAAGACACAGCAACCGAAATAGATATTGAGGTTGAAGACATTGACACACAGGAGTTGATGGAAGATGAAAAGCGATTAGAAAAAATTGCTGATTACATCATCAACAATCACAACCGAAAAACACACAGCAAGGATTTTTCGGCAATGTTTTGCGTGGACAGTGTAAAGTCATTGATTCGCTATTACGATATTTTCAAACGCAAAAAATTAGCAGGAGAACACAATCTAAATATTGCAACCATTTTCAGCTATGCAGCCAACGAAGATGATGCAGATGCCAATGGCTTTATTCCCGAAGAAGTTTCTGTTGTAGAAGAACCAAGGGCTTTATATGGCTTGCAAGCCCACAGCCGTGAAAAATTGGATGAATATATTGAAGACTACAATCAATTGTATGATGTAAAATATTCTACCAAAACCAGTGAGGATTTTTACAACTACTACAACGATATTTCAAAGAAACTGAAAGACCGAGAACGCCAACCCGAAAATGTAAACAATCGCATTGATGTTTTATTGGTGGTGAATATGTTCCTGACAGGTTTTGATGCCAAGAAAGTGAACACGCTTTACGTTGACAAGAACTTAAAATATCACGGATTGATTCAAGCATTCAGCCGAACCAACCGAATTTTAAACGAACAGAAATCACAGGGCAATATTGTTGTTTTCAGAAACCTGAAAAACCGAACAGACGAAGCCATTACCTTATTCAGCAACAAAGAAGCGATTGAGGTTATCATAATGAAACCTTATGAAGATTATGTTGCCAAGTTTGATGAAGCATTTGAAAAGCTATTAGACGTTACACCGACAACAGACGCAGTAAATGACCTTGAAACCGAAGATGACGAACTTAGCTTCATTAAGGCGTTCCGTGATTTAATGAGGATAAAAAACATTCTCACAGCCTTTTCAGACTTCAAATGGGAAGATTTGAAAATGAACGAACAGCAATTTGAGGATTTTAAAAGCAAATACCTTGACTTATACGACAAAGTAAAAAGCAACCACCAAAAAGAGAAAGTTTCCATTTTGGAAGATGTGGACTTTGAATTGGAGTTGATACACCGTGATGAAATCAATGTTTCATACATCATTCAACTTTTAATAAAACTGAAATCACAAACACAGAAAGACACGACAAAAGCAGAAAAGGAGATTTTCAACTTATTGAGTACAGAAGCAACATTAAGAAGCAAACGAGAACTCATAGAGAAATTTATTTTAGAGAATCTTCCAATTATCAGCGACCCCGATAACATTACACCTGCCTTTGAGCAGTTTTGGAGTGAAGAACAGCAAAAGGAATTTTCTAAAATCGTACTAGAAGAAAATCTATCAGCCGAGAAAACAGAAAAACTCATTGAAGATTTTTTATTTGCAGAAAGAGAGCCACTCCGTGACGAAGTTTTAGAACTTATTGAAGGTGAAAAACCAAGCTTATTGCAACGCAAAAAATTAGGCGACAGAATTTTGAAACGAATTGTGGATTTTGTGGAGACATTTATTAACGGAATGAATTTGAATTGATGATAACTAAATTTAATTCCATAAAAAAAGTTGGTTGTTACGAAGACCTTACAACAAATGCAAATAAACCATTTGATAAGGTAAATATTCTGTTTGGTAATAATGGAAGCGGTAAAACAACATTTAGTAATATCCTTTATCTGTTATCCAAACATTGTAAGGATAAACAAACACTTTTTGATGAATTAACAGAGAGTGATTCAGAAATAGAAATTGAAACAACAAACGGTAAAATTTCTTTGAAAAATATTATCGCTTCAGAACTTGACATTTATGTTTTCAATTCAAAATTTGTTTCTGATAGTGTTTACAATGGAAACACCTCAAATATTGATTCTTTCAGCAACGAAATCAAATTGACAAATGAAAAAATCAATTTGATTGATAAAGAAATTGAGATAGTACTGAAAAGAAGTACAAAAATCAATTATTGGATAAAGGAAATACAGAATAAACTTGATGCTATTTGGAAACCTTTGGCTGATGATTTTCAAAGTAAAATATCAAATTCTCGTCTAACAAACGTAAAACCCGATATTACCTATAAAGTTGAAGGCGATATTTCTAAACTAAGAAACGAGCTATCCAAATTATATTGGAATTATGATAATGTATCAAAACAAAGCGGTACAATCGCTCGATTAAGTGCAATCAAAGAAAGACTTAGCACTTTAAGTGAAATACGAATTGATTTTGAGAATTTAAACGCTTTTTTAGAACATCCAATAAGCCTATCCGCTAAGAATAATCTAAAAGAACGAATTAACAAGTATCAACAGAAATCTGAGGAGAAGAAAATACAAAATCAGATTGGAGATGTAAATGATTGGTTTAAAAAAGGTGGTAGATTATTGTTCTTATCAAAAGATATTGATAGTCATTGCCCATTATGCAATTCAGACCTAACAGATAATATTGACTCAATTTTACAGGAATACACTTCTCATTACAGCGAAGCAATCATTAAACTTTTTGATTTTCTTGATAATCTTGTCAATCACATTGAAAAGCTAAAGAGTTTCGATTTTTTAAGTGCCAACTATGAAATAAGCACCGATATTGTCGAGACAATTAAATTATATGACATTAAAGCAGACAACTTTGTTTTCGACAGAAATGAGGATTTATTAAGTTCATTAGAAAGTGTGCTTCTTAAATTGAAAGAGAAAAAGTCTGCACCTGACTCAACAATAAAAATAGATGGCAGTGCAGTAGAGTTAATTCAAGCGTATCAAGAGATAATTAGAAAATTTATCAATACTATAGAAGAAGCCATTGACAAAGAAATTAACACACTAAAAGGAAAAAACATTGAGGATATTATTAAAGAAATAAAGGATAAAATAAAACAGATTGTTTCTGTTGAACTTAACCAAAAGGAGAACAATATTTTTGAATCCAAGAGAAGAACAAATTCAGAGATAGCCAGTACTTGTCAAACTATTTCAAGTTTCTTTAAACAAACCTCAGAGCAGTTACAAACTCAAAGAAGTGAAGAATTATCAAAACTCAATGCTGAATCTAAGTTTGTAAATATTTATTTAAAGCATTTTGGCATCTATCATTTCATCATTGATAGAGATAAATCTAAATCTAAAGACAACATAACGATTACTTTTACTGAAACAGGAAGGAAAAAATCAAAATTTGGTTTCTCACTAAGTGAGGGCGAAAAAACTGCATTAGCTTTTGCTTACTTCATTAGTAAATTAAGAGTTGAAAAAATAGAAGGCAGTAAAGAAGAATTTGAAAATACGGTTGTTGTTATTGACGACCCAATTTCAAGCCTTGATGATAACAGAGTTTTTCAAACAGCGAACCTGATTGATTCATTTCTATTTTTCAATAAGGACAACCCTGCAAAACAGCCAAAACAAGTTTTCATACTTAGCCACAATTTGGTTTTTATCAAATATATGTACAATGCTTTGCGAACAAATCCCGAAATAAACGACAACATAAATGAATATTATATTTCAACAATTTCGCCATTCATAAAAGATTTGCCCTCTAGCCTTAAAAACTTTACCAATACATACATTCATAAGCTAAAGACAATTATTGATTTCAAAGAGAAACAAATAGGTTACGATTCGGTCAAAAATTATCTTCCTAATTATATGAGGATTGTTTTGGAAACATTTTTGGGTTTCAAACTAGCTAAAGTCAATGATGACAAAGGTAGGCTTCCAGGATTAGACTCACTTATAAAAGCAATGGTTACGGAATTTAAAAATTATGAGGACCGAGAACTTGATGGTTTAAACAAAGACAGGGTAATTGAAAGATTAAATCATTTAAAGAAAATTTCAGACCACGAATCACACGGTAACATTCACAAAGCGGAAGAATTTATTTTTATTTCAGAAGCGGAACTAAGACAGTTTGCCAAAAACACTATTCAAGTAATAAACTACATAGATGAATTTCATTTCAA
>RFNX01000172.1 GCA_009926905.1 Flavobacteriales bacterium | reverse complement strand
CATAGCAACAGGTCTCAAAGCCGAACCGAGAGCTTAAATAACTAAACCTCCCTATGCAAACCCATATAAATTGGCTAATTGGAGAGACTTTTGCGCTGTCAGATCAGGTTAAAACTTAGCACTTGTCTGAATAAAAAATCAAATAAAAACAATGAGTTATAGATTTTTCTGACATCGCGCTTAGGCAATCGAATCAAATTGTTCTAAACAATCTGGCAAAGGCTGCCGTAAATGTAAATGTAGGGGAGCAATCCCTGAATTGTTCCCTCTAAAACAAGTTAAGGAGTTATCAAATGGCTACTGTAATTAACACAAACTTAGCATCTTTATATGCTCAAAATAATCTTACAAATGCTCAAGGAGCGTTGGCACAGTCCGTACAAAGATTGTCTTCTGGTTTGCGCATCAATAGCGCACGTGATGATGCTGCCGGCCTATCGATTGCACAAAATATGCAGGGTCAAATTAATGGTTTGAACCAAGCCGTGCGTAATCTAAACGATGCAACGAACTTGTTGCAAACGGCAGACTCATCCCTCTCTACCATCCAAGACATGTTGCTTCGTTTAAAGCAACTGTCTGTCCAGGGATACGATAGCTCTTTGTCTGGAACCCAACGGTCTAATATTAAGACCGAATCAGTCCATCTCAATTCTGAGATTAATAAAACTGCTGAGAGAACAAAATTCAACGGCATTAATTTATTGGCCAGCCAAACCGGTGTAGATCGCAAGTTAAGCGATGTCGAAGCTGGTGTTTATTTAAGTAGTGGTGTCGCGTATGACTGGGCTAGTGGTGCAGCTAACGTTACTGGAACCCTTATTGATTTAGATTCTGACACAGCCCTTGATGGCGATTTTTCTGGAGACGGAACCATAACCACTTCCACTGCCAATATTGAAATTATGTATAACAAGAATAGTGATGAGTATAGACAGATGGGCGGTATTACCTATACATTCACATACGGTGGTGATGGCAACAGCATTACATTGTCTGCGGTATCTGATTGGAATGTAGCCAATGGTGAAGATAAGGTTTTTGGTGCAAGCCAGACCGTTACTGTCAATGATGTGGAAGATGATAATGGTGGAGCCGGTGGAGATGTCACTCAGACCTTAGAATTCTCAAACTTTGGAATCAAGCTTCATATCACGACCACAGTTGCTGCTGCTCAAACTAAAGTTTTAGGTTCTGATATCGCCCATGACTTAGATGGTATGCAAATCGGAACTGAAGCCGATGAAGACGACGGAACTAATGTTAAGATAACAAATATCGATATATCAAAGGCCCAGTATGGTGCGGGGACCTACACGTTTACGTCTGACGGCGCTGGAGAGTTAACTACAACCTATACAGACGAATGGGGAACTGATCAGACTTCTGTCGTCGAGTTTCAAGACGCTTGGTTTGATTATGCTGGTAAATCAACCACTGTAGATATTGGATTTGGGCTTTCAATAACTTTGAATCCTTTTCAAGCGACAACTGCAGCAAATGTCGTGGATTGGCTAGCAGCGCTTGATAATGGATTTACATGGGATGGTGGTAATGGCGATGACACTGGTCAATTAGTGATCACAGGCTCCGGTTCAAATGCGCTAGAGTTTCAGAGTGGTGCAACTAGTAGCTCATACATCACAATAGATACTGCGAATGTCCGGACCGATTCGAGCGGTTCTTCAAGTGAAATGACAACCCTTGGAACGGGTATTGATTATCTAGCTGGACTACAGGCTACTGATAGTACTGCTACTTGGCAGTCTGCATTTAAATCAGTTGAAGCATCCATTGATGCTGCCCTAGATTACATTTCTGAGCAACGCGCAGAGATTGGTTCACAGATGAATCGTTTGGGCTACATTATTGCGAACCTAGGAACTCAGAGTGTTAATACCCAAAATTCACGTTCTGCAATTATTGATACTGACTTTGCCGCTGAAACGGCGAAATTAACCAAGGGTCAGATCATGCAACAGGCTGCAACAGCTATGCTAGCTCAAGCTAATCAGATGCCAAACGTGATTTTGTCATTGTTGAAGTAAGGCGGCTAATATTTACTTAGCTTAGTTGATCGTCAACTAAGCTAAGTAATCCAGTAATAAGTTGAGGGAATATG
>RFNX01000496.1 GCA_009926905.1 Flavobacteriales bacterium | reverse complement strand
ATGAATACATTAACAAATATTGGACTATCTCAAAGCCAAGCCCCAAGTGGTACTCCTGCAACAATGAGCGGTTCAGGTGCTGCTGCACAAAAAATGGTTCGAGGCGATGCTGAAGTCGTGGCTGCTGTGGCAAGTATGGAAATTAAGCCATCATCAGTAAGCGAAACCTCGGCGCCTACGCGTGAGGTGGTAGCAAAAGCAGCGCAACAAATTCAAAGCTTTGTTCAGTCTATGGGGCGCAATCTGAATTTCTCAGTAGACAGTGCCACTGGGTATCATGTAGTACGCGTCACCAATCCAGACACTGGCGAAGTTATCCGCCAGTTGCCATCTGAAGAACTTTTAAGAATTGCCCAGTCATTAGCACTTATTAATAGCGCCCTAGTTAATCAAAAGGCCTAAATTATGGCATTACTGCATGCCAATCATTGAGATTGGCATGTTTTTTGCTTTTATTGTAAGTGGAATATTATTAATTTGGGGCATTTATGGCAGTATCGTCCACCAGTTCAAACACAAGCGGGGCAACTAACGCGATTGATGTAGCGGGAATTGTTAGCCAATTAATGACTTACGAAAGTAAGCCACTTGATGCAATTAAAGCAAAATTAAGTAACCAAAGCGCGGTCATTAGTGACTTGGGAATAATTAAAAGTAAGATGGCAACTTTCCAAGATGCCATAAAGACATTTCAATATGGCCCCACCTTCAATACTGCGTCAGTAACAAATTCTGATGCCACCGTACTGACAGCGAGTGTAGTTAATGGAGCAGCAAAGGGCAGTCACTCTATAACTGTAAACAGTGTTGCCACACAGAGTTTTTTTAGTTTGTCGGGCTACTCTTCTGAAACATCAGTTGCTGGTATAGGGTCGGGCGGTTTTACAATTTCAGTGGGTGGCAATAGCTATAACAGCACAACGCTAAGTTCAGGTCTAAATTCAAGCTCGTCGATCAAAGACTTGGCAGCATGGATTAATTCCTTAGGTGCAAATTTTCAAGCTAGCGTAGTACAAATGGATGCTGCAGGAACCAACTGGTCTCTTAAGATCCAGGGAACCGAGACTGGTTCCGACAATGCCGTGACCTACAGCGGCTTAAATACAATCAACACCTCAAAAGGAACTGCTTCCAGCACGGAGACAGCGAAGGTAGAGTTTGCTCCTGTAGCTTCAGGCAAGACCGTCATACTAGGCGGCCTTACCTTTACAGCCGGCTCATCAGGAGCAACCGCTGCGCAGCTAGCAGCAGCATTTGCAAGTATCACAGATGAAACAAGCTATTCGGATATTAATGTGGCCAATGGTTTATCTGACTCTGCGGGTGGTGTATTTACAGCAGGCACGATGACAGATTGGAGTACAGCGAGCGTAGTTGACTTAAGTAATATTGTATTTACAAGCGCGCAAGCTAATACAGTATTAAGCACAAACCTTGAAAATACAGGAACCGCTGTATTTAGCTCAAAGACTGTGATTCGGACGGCAACAAATGCCGATATTACATTTAATGGGGAGTCATATTCTCGTCAGAGCAATAGCATCAGCGATATCGTAGATGGGCTTACATTTCAGTTATTGCCTGGGGCGTCTAATACCAATGCTACGATTACTATTTCAGCCGGTGAAAATGTTGCGAAAACGCAGATTAATACGTTAATCACTGCGTATAACGATTTGATGTCTTCATATAAGACGATGACAGCTAACAGCTACAACTCCAAAACTCCAGGTAGTTTTGCGAGCTCACCATCTACCCTTTCTTTTATTGGAGAGATTAAGAATCGCTTTGCCAAAGGTATTTCTTATGAACTATCTGGCGAGGCTAAAACAATTAGCCTGAGTACGCTGGGAATTGATTTACAGGTAGATGGAACTGCTAAATTTAATCAAACTAGCTATGATCATGCGGTCAGTAATGACCTTGGTCTATTGAGTGATACCCTACAAACTATACTTGCAAAAGGCGTGTATTTTTCTACTAATGCCACATCAACTGGTGGCTTAGATGCATACATTACCTCTCAGACTGGAACTTCAGGCGCAGTAACATCAATCATTAGCTATGAACAAGAAACAATATGGTACCTAGAAAAACAGCAAGCGGTAATCCAAACTAAACTAGATTCTAAGCAGGCTCAGTTGATTAGTCAGTATTCGGCCTTAAATACCTTGCTGTTTCAACTCTCTTCTACAAGCAATGCCTTAACAAGTGCTTTAGATGCCCTTAATAAAAATACAGACTAATTCAAAAAAATGCTTACTAAATCTGCAATTGCTTACTCTCATAATGATGCCGATACTGCGGTTGCCTCTTTTGGATCGGTAGAACTGATTGTTCTTGTATATGATCGATTAATAGATCATCTGCGCGTTGCTAAGTATTCTGTTGAAAATGGAAACGATGGATTAGTAGCCTTTAACAAGGCTCATGATCTTATTCAACAGGGATTGTTAGCGTGCTTGGACCATGATCAAGGCGGGGACATTGCTGAGAGTTTGAAAGTAGTTTATGAATGGTCGCTTAGGGAGATTCTTGTAGCCCGACTAGATCAAAACGTATCAAGGCTAGACGAAGTCATACGTGTACTCTCAGAATTAAGAGGCGCCTGGAGTCAGATATCTTCCGCTACAAATATCCCAGAAGTTGAGATTTAGATATACAAAAGCAACAATTAATAGCATAAAAGATTTATAAGTTACTTCATGCTTGAGGTAAGCTAAATTGATGAAGGGTGCATAGCAATCTAAATTTCATCAAACCTGCCGGTTAGTTATATTGTAGATTTTTATCGGAATGACCTTTTTTCCCCGCCATCTGCCCCATTAGTAATTGAAAGACTTTATACAATATATCCCCTCGTGGGATTGAATATGCCCGTGCCTGTTTTCAACTCATTAGCAGTACAAGCTTTATATGATGTTCGTTCGTTTAGATTTCTAGGTATACCTGCTTAGCGGGTATTACAGCCGGATTGTG
>RFNX01000260.1 GCA_009926905.1 Flavobacteriales bacterium | reverse complement strand
TTATTAATTGAACGGACGGCAAAATTATAAATATTATTTGTTTCCTAAAGCTTTTTTGTGACTTTTTTACTGTTTGTAAGTATAATTCCCTTTTTCTCCAATAATACTAACTTTTTTTATTTCAGAAAATTCTACTCTTCCAATAATTTTTGCATCAATTCCAAATGAATGTGAAATAGAAATCAAACTTTCAGCTATCTCTTCAGGAACATATAATTCCATTCGATGACCCATATTGAATACTTTATACATTTCCTCCCAACTCGTTCCAGATTCTTTTTGGATCATGTCAAACAAAGGTGGAACAAGAAATAAATTGTCTTTTATGACATGCAATTGATCTATGAAATGTAATACTTTCGTTTGAGCACCGCCTGAACAATGCACCATTCCATGAATATCAATTCGATGTACTTCCAACATTTTTTTAATAACTGGCGCGTAAGTTCTGGTTGGTGAAAGCACTAATTTCCCAGCATTTAATGGCGCACCTTCGATTTCTTCTAATAATTCTTTTGTTCCACTATAAACCAAATCGCCTTGAACATTAGGATCAAAACTTTCAGGAAATTCAGTCGCTAAAGATTTTGAAAAAACATCGTGACGAGCGCTAGTCAAACCATTGCTTCCCATTCCTCCATTGTATTCCTTTTCATACGTCGCTTGACCATAAGATGCCAATCCTACAATAACATCTCCTGGTTTGATATTGTCATTTGAAATCACTTGGCTTTTCGGCATTCTACAAATTACAGTAGAGTCAACAATAATGGTTCTCACCAAATCGCCAACATCTGCTGTTTCACCGCCGGTTGAATAAATTTCAATTCCATACGAACGCAATTCTGCTAATAAATCTTCTGTTCCGTTAATAATTGATGCTAAAACTTCCCCTGGAATTAGATTTTTATTTCTGCCAATTGTTGATGAAAGTAAAATCGGACCTGTTGCACCAACGCACAATAAATCGTCGATGTTCATTATCAATGCATCTTGAGCAATTCCACGCCAAACAGATAAATCACCCGTTTTTTTCCAATAAATATAAGCTAATGAAGATTTTGTACCTGCGCCGTCTGCATGCATCACAATACAATAATCGTCGTCACCAGTTAAATAATCGGGAACAATTTTGCAGAAAGCTTTCGGAAAAAGACCTTTGTCAATGTTTTTGATGGCGTTGTGCACATCCTCTTTTCCTGCAGAAACTCCGCGGGATTGGTAACGTTTATCAGACATATTCTAAATTGAGTCGTAAAGTTAGAAATTAGAATTGTCTTCGGAGTTTTGAGCCTCCAATTCTTTTAAGATTTTCTGAACATCGCCTTCTGTTGCTGTCAATTTTCCTTTACAAATTCGAATCAATTCCGTAGCACGTTTCACTTTTTGTGCCAATTCATCCACTGAGATTTGACCATCTTCCATATCTGAAACAATTTCTTGCAATTCATCAAATGCTTCAGTATAATTTATTTCCTTCATCACAAATTCTTTTATTAAAAATAGTCAAAAATTGGTTTTAACTAAACGTCTTAATCTTTTTTAGTTGAAAGCGTGTAAGTCAAACCAGCAAACATTCCACCAGAAATTACATTTGAAGCTTGTTTTTCAGGATAAATTAATGGACTATTCAAATCGTTACACAAAGCATCTACTCCTTTCACGTCATCGAATCCATATTGCAAACGAACTCCAATCAAAACTCCGATCGGGAATTTCTTAAATGGTTTGATATTCGCTCCAGCACCAACTATCGCAGATAAATATGTTTTAGAATATTTGTTCATTACATCATTATTGTTGGTCGGAAATACCACGTCACCTGAGATTGTGTAGGTTGCACTTGAAATGCTGTTCATTTGAACGCCTGCCTCAAAGTACCCCGCTTTTTTTCCTTTGATTTTAAGTAATAATGGTATATGCGTTGTTTTTAAATCAACAATTGAAGAATAATTCAATTGAAATTGGGTTCCAATTGTTCCTTCATAAGCCGCCTTGTGATGGCCAAAAAGTCCCTCAACTCCAACACCAATTCTGCCAAAATATAAGTTGAAACCTGCGCCATAATTTGTCGACCAAGCTAAGTCATAATTTTGTTCATCTCCTAGGTCTGAAATATTTTTGTTTACAATCCAAGTCGAATTATAAGAACCTTTTCCTTGTATTTCAAAAGAAATTTGAGAAAAACCAGATGCTATAAAGGCAAATAAAACTGCTGCTGTGAAGATAATATGTTTCATAGTCAATTAACTTAATGAGTTGGTAAAGTTACAAATTTCATTCCAATAGAGTTTTTCAATTGAATTCATTACTTCACTTTTTCATATAATAATTCTACGTTTGGATCAATTGTAATGCGCTGAATTTCTTTAGAATACATCCTTGTAATAGTTGTCACATTTTTAAAAACTTCTATTTGCTCGATCTGTTTTTGGCCATCTGTAAATTCAATCTCAATATTTATTGGAAACAAAAACAGTTGATTCTTTTGTTCAATGGTTAAGGTCAATATTTCTTTATCAATTTCTGAATCAATTTTTAATAATGGATGACCGCCAACATAGAGCCATTGCTTGAAAAACCAATCCAATTTTCGATTTGCAACGGATTCAACTACTTGCTCGAAATCTTTCGTATCCGCATTGGAGAGCCTGAATTTTTGGTAATAAGTTCGAATCGATTGCTGAAAAAGTGAATCACCTAATTCATATCGAAGCATGTGCAGTACCCATCCACCTTTTTGGTAACTGTTGGCATTCAATAAATCCATCACATCTGTATAATTCGTATCAACTACCGCATGATTGTAGCGTTTTGAAAAAGCAATCACTTTACTTCTATCTTTTTCCATTTGAGCTTGAAACGCTTTATTCCCCTTCGTTTTTTGGATGTAAAAATTCGTCAAATAAGTCGCAAAACCTTCACTCAACCATAAATGTGACCAATCTTTTTCAGAAGCTGAATTCCCAAACCACTGATGTACAATTTCGTGCGCTAACAACAATTCAGAGCTTCGAGTTCCAGTAATTGAATTTTCATCGTAAAAAATACAACCTGCATTTTCCATTCCACCAAAGCGCGTTGTAGATTGAACATTGGTTAGTTTTTCGTATTCATAAGGCGCAATGTAATCTACAAAAAACTGCAAAATTGATGGAGCCAAATCGAAATCGTAAAATGCACCTTTCTCATTTTCAGGATAAACAGCACTATATATTGGAATTCCTGACACAGTCCCACTTTGCTTTTCAGATAAATTCGCAATTCCAACTACCATTACTTTCGTAGGTAAAACTACTTTCGATTGATAATGATAAACGACTGATTTCTTATTTATTTTCTTTGAAAGGAGTTGACCATTTGCTACCACTTCATATTTTGACGGAGCGGTTACTACATATTCAATTGTTGCTTTATCGGAAGGATGATCATTGCAAGCAAACCAATTTTGAGCTCGATTTGGCCAATTATCCCCAAAGAAAGTACGGGAGCCAAATTTGTTTTTACCAATCACTAGACCATCAATAGGAACACCTTTAAATTGCACTTCAATTTCTATATTCTTATTTGTATTTACTCGGAAATCTTTGATTGTCAATACATTTTTTACATGTGAAAATGCCAATTCATTTTTGCCTTGAAGTACTTTTTGAATAAGCATGCCTTTACCTGATTTGTCAATCGACGATAAATTAAATGACACAGATTTCGTGAAATCGTTGTAATCGAAAACAATTTTCTCTTTTACTAAAATAGTGTCATTGGAATCATTGACAGTCAAATCAATTTTGTAGGATTGAACATCAATTTGAGAGAATTGAGAGAGAAATTGTAACGAAATAGAGAGAAATGAAAAGAGGATTATTTGTCGCATTTAATGGTATGTATTAAGTTATAAATCACAAAGTCGGCATGTCTCCGATCATCATACTATTATTTTACAAAACAAAATTGTGAATTATGAAAAGAATATGATTAAGATAAGAGAAAACCTACTTAAATCCTCTTCGTTTCTTAATCGCTTCGTAGGCGTCTTGAATTTGTTGGAATTTTTCTTTCGCACCCTTTTGGTATTCTTCTCCCATTGCTGCAACTTTATCTGGATGAAAAGCAATGGCCATTTTACGGTAAGCTTTTTTCACTTCTTCATCGGTTGCGTTAGATTCAATACCCAGAATTTTATAATCAGAATCTACATTTCTGTAGAACATGTTTTTTACACTTTCAAACTCAACAGCCGAGATCCCTAACATATTAGAGATACGTTGAACAGCAGCCATTTCAGCAGATGAAACATCACCGTCAGCTTTTGCTATTCCAAAAAGATAATGAATCAATTGAACACGAACTTCATAAGTCATTCGTAACTTTATATCATTACAAATTTCTTGTAGAGGAACCTGTTTTGTGTCTAAAAAATGTTTTAAAATACGAAGGTGATCAGCTGTGAAACGAGAACCAAATTGTTGACTGAAAAAACTTTTAACATAATCCAATTCAGCTTTTAGAACTTTACCATCTGCACTCATAACAGCGGCAGAAAGAGCCATCAACATCGTTTGAATGTCGTAGCGCGAGCTTTGTTGACGATAATATTCAAAAGGGTCTTGTGAACTACTACCATCCGAAGATTGAGCTCCACCTGTACCACGTTGATACGCGTCAATAAGCGAACCAATAACAAAACCAAGGATTCCGACACCGATTTTTCGAGTCATTACAAATCCTCCAATACCTAATATCCACTTATACAAAACGCAACGATTTTAAACTAAAAAAGGGGGCTTTCGCCCCCACAAACTTACTTAATTTATGAAATATGTTCGATATTTCGTTCGATGAAACTATTCAATGCCTCTCCTTTTAACATTCCTTGAGCCAATAAAGCCAAATCAGTCAATTGTTTTGCAACTGTAGCTCTTTCTTCTTCTGACTTCGCTAACAAATTTGAAACCTTCGGATGATTTCCGTTTACAACCATTGTGTACATTTCAGGGAAAGCGCCGTAGAAACCTCCGCCACCGCCTAATTTTTGTTGTTCCATCATTCGACGAATAAACTCAGGTTGCGTAATAATTATCGGAGCATCTGTTTCGCTCATGCTTTCAAATTGAACAGTATATTTATCATTGTTTACCGAATTTGTAAACACAGGTTTCAAGGTTTCTTCGTCTTCTTTCGATAATTTTGAAGGAATCTCATCTGTTTTTTTGATTAATTTATCCAAAGTATCGGCATCAACACGTGCAAAACTGATGTTTTCCATCGTTTGTTCTAATTTTGCAATCCAATGCGGTGCAAGCGGTCCGTCAATGTGCAATACATCGAAACCTCTTTCTTTCGCTTTTTTAACGAATGAAAATTGCTCCTCTGGATTATTAGTGTACAAACAAACAATTTTGTTGTCTTTATCCGTTTGTAAAACACTGATTTTCTCTTTGTATTCTTCTAAAGTGAAACAAGCATTATCCGTATTTTTCAACAATGCAAAACTTTTCGCTTTGTCCGCGAATTTGTCTTCAGATAACATTCCATATTGAACAAAAATCTGCAAATCATTCCATTTTTCTTCAAAATCTTTACGGTCTTTTTTGAACATTTCTGCCAATTTATCCGCCACTTTTTTAGTGATGTGCGCTGCGATTTTCTTCACATTTCCGTCACTTTGTAAA
>RFNX01000343.1 GCA_009926905.1 Flavobacteriales bacterium | reverse complement strand
ATTGGCTTCTCCAGAAATTATTCTGGAGAACTCAAGTGGTGAGGTATTGAAACCAGAAACTATTAATTACCGAACATATAAACCAGAACGCGATGGTTTATTTTGTGAGCGTATTTTTGGACCAGTAAAAGATTATGAATGTCACTGTGGTAAATATAAAAGAATCCGTTATAAAGGAATTGTTTGTGACCGTTGTGGTGTAGAAGTTACTGAGAAAAAAGTGCGTAGAGAACGCATGGGACACATTTCTTTAGTTGTTCCAGTTGCTCACATTTGGTATTTCCGTTCTTTGCCAAATAAAATTGGTTACTTATTAGGTTTACCAACAAAAAAATTGGATCAAATTATTTATTACGAACGCTATGTTGTTATCCAAGTAGGAGCAACTGCTGAAGTAGAAGGTTTGAGTTTAAAGAAAATGGATTTCCTTTCAGAGGAAGAATATTTAGATATTATTGACAATCCAGCAATGAAGGACAATCAATATTTAGACGATTCAGATCCAAATAAATTTATTGCAAAAATGGGTGCAGAAGCACTTTATGATTTGCTTAAAGAATTGAAATTAGAAGATTTGTCTTATGCTTTGAGGGATCAAGCAGAACACGAAACTTCAGTTCAAAGAAAACACGAAGCGTTGAAGAGATTACAAGTTGTGGAAGCAATGAAAGATTCTCAAACGCGTATTGATAACCGTCCTGAGTGGATGATTGTTAAAGTTGTTCCAGTTATTCCACCTGAATTGCGTCCGTTAGTTCCACTTGATGGAGGCCGTTTCGCAACTTCGGATTTGAATGACTTGTACAGACGCGTAATTATTCGTAATAACCGTTTGAAAAGATTAATCGAAATCAAAGCACCAGAAGTGATTTTGCGTAATGAGAAACGTATGTTGCAAGAGTCAGTTGATTCATTGTTCGATAACTCAAGAAAATCAAGTGCGGTTAAAACTGAATCAAACAGAGCTTTAAAATCACTTTCTGACTCATTAAAAGGTAAACAAGGTCGTTTCCGTCAAAATTTACTTGGAAAACGTGTGGATTATTCAGCACGTTCGGTAATTGTTGTTGGACCAGATTTGAAATTACACGAGTGTGGTTTACCAAAAGACATGGCTGCGGAACTTTACAAACCGTTTATCATTCGTAAAATGATTGAGCGTGGTATCGTTAAAACGGTTAAATCTGCAAAGAAAATCGTTGACCGTAAAGAGCCTGTTGTTTGGGATATCTTAGAAAACGTATTGAAAGGACATCCAGTTTTATTAAACCGTGCCCCAACATTACACAGACTTGGTATTCAAGCATTCCAACCTAAATTAATTGAAGGAAAAGCAATTCGTTTACATCCACTTGTAACGACAGCCTTCAATGCCGATTTCGATGGTGATCAAATGGCGGTACATTTACCACTAGGTAATGCTGCAATCTTGGAAGCTCAAATGTTGATGTTGGCATCTCACAATATCTTGAACCCTGCGAATGGAGCTCCAATTGCAGTACCTTCTCAAGACATGGTGCTAGGTTTATATTACATTACCAAAGGAAAAAGAACAACTGAAACTGAAATCGTAAAAGGTGAAGGAAGTACGTTCTATTCTCCACAAGAAGTAACTATTGCTTACAACGAGAAAAAATTAGATTTACACGCACATATCAAAGTGAAATCGTATGATTTAAACAAAGAAGGAACTCCTGAATTGATGATCATCGAAACTACTTGTGGTCGTGTTTTATTCAACGAAAAAGTTCCAAGAGAAGTTGGTTATATCAATGACGTCTTGACTAAAAAAGCGTTGAGAGATATTATCGGTGAGGTATTGAAAGTATGTGGAACATCACGTACAGCTCAATTCTTGGACGATATCAAAGGGTTAGGTTACGAAATGGCATTTAGAGGTGGATTATCATTCAACCTAGATGACATTATTATCCCGAAAGAAAAAGAACAATTGGTTCTTAAAGCTGAAGGTGACGTGAAAGAAGTAATGGTGAACTATAACATGGGTCTTATTACTAACAACGAGCGTTATAACCAAATCATTGATATCTGGACACACACTAACTCAAGATTAACAGCAACATTGATGGATCAATTGAAAACTGACCGTCAAGGATTCAACTCAATTTATATGATGTTTGACTCAGGAGCTCGTGGATCTAAAGAACAAATTCGTCAGTTATCTGGTATGCGAGGATTGATGGCGAAACCGCAAAAATCTGGTGCTTCTGTACAAGAGATTATTGAAAACCCGATTTTATCCAACTTTAAAGAAGGATTATCGATTTTGGAATACTTTATTTCTACTCACGGTGCACGTAAAGGTTTGGCAGATACAGCCTTAAAAACAGCGGATGCTGGTTACTTAACACGTCGTTTGGTTGACGTTGCGCAAGATGTTGTTATCAATTCTAACGATTGTGGAACATTAAGAGGAATCGTTGCAACAGCGTTGAAGAAAAATGACGAGGTTGTTGAACCATTGTACGATAGAATTTTAGGTAGAACATCTGTTCATGATGTATATCTTCCAGAAAGCGAAACGTTAATCGTAGCTGCTGGTGAATTAATTACTGAAGACGTTGCTAAAACAATCGAGAAATCAGGAATTGATGAAGTTGAAATTCGTTCTGTATTAACTTGTGAAATGAGAAGAGGAGTTTGTTCTAAATGTTACGGACGCAACCTTTCAAATCACAGATTAGCTCAACGTGGTGATGCTGTTGGTGTAGTAGCTGCTCAATCAATTGGTGAGCCAGGAACACAGTTGACACTTCGTACATTCCACGTGGGTGGTACCGCTTCGAACATTGCAGATATTTCTGACTTGAAAGCTAAAGCAAATGGTAGAATCGAAATCGACGAATTAAGAACGATTGAAAAAACAAATACAGACGGTACAACTAAAATAATCGTTGTTGGTCGTTCAGCTGAATTGAAAATCACTGACGAGAAAACAGGAATTACAGTTATGACCGCTAACGTTCCTTATGGTTCAGAATTAATGGTAACACCTAATTCTAAAATCAAAAAAGGTGACGTTATCTGTAAATGGGATCCATACAATGCCTTGATTGTTGCGGAAGTTTCTGGTAAGGTAGTATTCGATAACATCATTGAAAACATTACTTTCCGTGAAGAAGTCGATGAGCAAACAGGATTTACTGAAAAAGTAATCATCGAAACGAGAGATAAAAAGAAAAGCCCAGCAATTCATATTATCGATTCGAAAACGAAAGAAAAATTACGTGAATATTCGATTCCAGTAAATGCACATATTTCTGTAAACGAAGGTGATACATTAGAAGCTGGTGAAATCTTGGTTAAAATCCCAAGACTAGCTGGTAAAACAGGGGATATCACAGGTGGTCTTCCACGTGTAACGGAATTATTCGAAGCACGTAACCCATCTAATCCAGCTGTTGTTTCTGAAATTGACGGTACTGCATCGTTTGGTGTGATTAAAAGAGGTAACAGAGAATTATCATTACATCTAAATTAGGTGAAGTGAGAAAATATTTGGTTTCTCTTTCTAAACATATCTTAGTACAACAAAATGACTTCGTTAGAGCTGGTCAACCGTTATCTGATGGTGCAATCACTCCAAATGATATCTTGAACATTGAAGGACCAACGAAAGTACAAGAATATATCGTTAATGAAATTCAAGAAGTTTATCGTTTACAAGGGGTAAAAATCAACGATAAACATTTCGAGGTAATCGTTCGTCAAATGATGTTGAAAGCTGAAATCATTGACTCTGGAGATACTCGTTTCTTAGAAGGACAATCGGTTCACAAAGCGGATATCATGGAAGCAAATGATGCGCTATACGGAATGATGTTCGTTAAAGACATCGGTGACTCAACTGAATTGAAAAAAGGTCAGTTAGTTTCTGTGCGTCGTTTACGTGATGAAAATTCAAGATTGAAACGTGAAGACAAACAATTGGTTGACGCAAGAGAAGCAATTCCTGCAACTTCAACTCCATTGTTACAAGGTATCACACGTGCATCACTTCAAACACAATCGTTCATCTCTGCTGCATCCTTCCAGGAAACAACAAAAGTACTGAACGAAGCTGCAATATCAGGAAAAGAAGATCACTTACAAGGATTAAAAGAAAACGTTATCGTTGGACATTTAATTCCTGCGGGTACAGGTGTTCGTGAATTCCAAAAAATGATTGTTGGTTCACAAGAAGCTTACGATGAATTAGTAGAAGCTTAAAAGCAACTCAAAAATAAAAGGAAAGCTCAATCGAAAGATTGGGCTTTTTTTGTTTAAATTTTTTCTATTTTGAATAGTAATGTCTTTTTGTCAAGTCCAATTATTGGTCATTGGTTCATATTATTTAATCTTTTATTAGCTAAATCATATTTTTTTGAATTTTTTTATATTTTATTTTACCTTTATTTCATTGGCTTTTGAGAGTGTTCTGAATCAAGAACTATAAATAATTTTAAATTATTTAGTACTATGTATTGCATAATACAATATAAAACATATATCTTTGTATAAAATTAGTACTATGAGTTTAGAGAACACACAAGCACAAATGCGAAAAGGAATACTAGAATATTGCATTCTAAGTATTTTAGCGCGGGGCGAAGCTTACCCATCTGAGATTCTCGAAGCATTGAAAAATGCCAAACTTCTGGTTGTAGAGGGAACTTTATATCCGTTGTTGACGAGACTTAAAAACGACGAATTACTTTCCTATCGCTGGGAAGAATCAAATGCAGGACCACCGCGAAAATATTATCATATTACAGTCGATGGTAATACATTTTTAAGCGAATTAGATAAAACTTGGACAGAATTAAGAGAAGCTGTCGAATCCTTAACAAAAAAATAAGAAAACATGAATAAGACAATATCCATCCATTTGCAAGGTACACCGTTTCAGATTGAAGAAGGTGCTTACGAGATTTTGAGAAATTACCTTGATAGATTGACAAAAGTCATTCAAAATGAAAAAGGTTCAGATGAGATTTTACAAGACGTTGAATTACGTATGGCAGAACTTTTCACAAAACAAATTACTCCTTCGAAAAAAGTAATCGAAACACCAATGGTTGAAGAAGTCCTTTCTATTTTGGGAAACCCTGAAGTTTTTAGTGACGGAGAAAACACAATGGAAGAAAATACAAAAACAGATGTTCAAGTTGAAAAACGATTGTTTCGAGATGAAGAAAATTCTATTGTTGGCGGTGTTTGTTCAGGCTTTGCTAGCTATATGAATTGGGATGTAACCATTATCCGTGCTATTTATGTTGGTTTGATTATTTTCGGCGGATTTGGAATTCCATTGTACATCATTCTTTGGATTATTACACCAAAAGCAAAAACAAGTATTGAAAAATTACAAATGAAAGGAAAACCGGTTACTTTAGAATCCATGAAATCTGAAATTGAAGATGCAGCAAGCCGTATTCAATCCAAATCAAAGGACTGGTCGAATAAAATTAAAGAAGAAGGAACCATTCAAAACAGTATAAAGAAAATCATTCGTGTTTTTTCAGTAGGCTTAGGATTGATGTTTCTTGTGATGGGAATTTCACTTTTCGTAACTGTAATTGTGTTTATTTTTGGAGATCCAAACTTTATTCCTGCACAAGTGAATGGTGAATTTATGTCATTTGGAACTTTTGGAGAGTTGATTTTAGAATCTGATACGGATTTATCTTATTTCTTCTGGGGAGTTGTATTAACAAGTATTTCAATCATTGGCTTACTTTGGTTGACTGGTTTACGATTAATCCTATCATTCAAATCGGTAATCATTCGCTACACATCGATTTCTTTAAGTGTTTGTCTTGTTTTAGGAATCATATTATTGTCTTTAACTGGAGCAAAAACTGGAAGAGCATTTGCAGTGAATGGCGAGGTTGAACGCGATTTGTACTGTATAACGAGCGATACATTAAATATGAATTTCGAAAACCTTGTAGCTAAAGATAAAGATGGATTCAAAACTGTAAGTAGGGGCGACGATGGCTTTTTAAAAGTGGTTAATAATCGAATTTATTTACACGGAATTGAGGTAGAATATAAGAAATCATTGGATACCAGTTTTCACATCAAGCAATTGTATCTTGCCAATGGCCGCGACCATCAATCTTCTTTATTAAAAGCAAAACACATTGATTTCAAAACACGTTTGGAAGGAAATCAGTTTTACGCAAACACACATTACACATTCCCATCTTCAGATAAATTGAGAGATCAAAAAGTGAAAATTATCATTGAAGTACCATCAAAAGGATTAGTGCAAATGAACGGTAAGACAGTTTACCCATTTTTAGAAAGCGATACTTCCAAACAAGTGGAAGAAAACGCTCACGGTTACATACATCGAAATGGCGATTATGATACTTGGTAAACAAGAATGAATGAGATAGCGAATGACAGCGTTTACGTTTTGATTATAGTTGTTGAAATACAGCTGTTGTTCGCTAAAACTCAAATTTAAAAAAATAGTGTGTTTGCCATGTTTTTTCAAGGGTGAACGAAAAACACACATCAATAAAAGCAATTATCTCCCAAAGCACAGTAGCATCTTTTGAAGTTGATACCATATTGTTGACGTTAACAATACGGTCAGAAATCTTTACGATATAGGCTATTATCTTTCTTTTGAAAATTATATTTTTTGAAAGTCAGCCAAATAAGTAAAACTCAATTTATTTTTTCAAGTTCTTTTTTAAAATGTCTTTATCTGAAGATTTTATTTTTCTTTCTAATTTTTTGATATCCTCTTCAATGGGCAATTCTTCTGGTTTGATATCACTTTTACCTAATAGAATTCTAACGTCTTGATTGTTTTGCACGTGTTCCTCTGTAATATTATCTTCGCCTTTTAGATCGTTTTTATTCACATTAAAGTTGGTGATTTCAGTAGCCAATTGTTTTGCTGTGATGGTAATAGTTGGTAAGAAATCTGCTAATGGTCTGTTTTCTTTAATACCCAATTTACGTTTCATGTCGCTGGTGTTATAACCGCCAAACATCGCCCAATCACCTTTACTTCTAATTCTTGCAAAGCCAGCATTATCTACCCCTCTTTCGTAAATATTTTTAGACAATTCAGTTTCTGTAGCGGCTAATTTTTCACGTGCTTGCAAACGTTCCGTGAGTTGAATACGTTCCTCTATTAGTTCTTGTTTGCGTGTTTGAATGGCAAAATAACTCTGAGCAAAAGCTATTTGCTCTTTCTTAGGATCACCATTTTGAGCAATGAGATAACAAGCATATCTCGTGAGCATAATATCTTCAACTTCACGCTTACCACCTTTGCCTAACTCTATCATTTTGTTGATGTCAACAAAATGATCAGAAACTGCTTCACCAGTGGTTTTACAACTATCTTTTGCTTTGTTGATTGCGTTAAAAAAGTTGCGCCATTCGGAGTATTCCAACAAAACTTGGAGTTCTCGCGCTAACCAATATTCTACGCCATCTTGCTCGTACGCATACTCTTCAAATCGTTTGTGTAATTTTTCAATTGTGTCTTTTTCCATGTCTCTAAATCTTTATCTATCGTTTGTATAACCGGTTTTTAGCTTATTATTGAATGAACAAATTCAGCTTTCTCTTAACCTAAATTTAATAAATTTTAGGCACAAAAAAATCATAAAGACGAAAAATATTATAAAAATTGAATGTGCGTTTTCATACAGTACATTTCTACTTTTGTCGAAATAACAAGAAATGTAAGCTTTACATCGATAATACTATAATCCCAATATTTTATATTTAAATCCCTCAAAACTCAAATTTAAAATTGAAAACAGGCATAATTCCAAACATCAAGGCGCTTCTCACTTCTTTGGTGTAAGGGTCAAAGAAATAACGGTTGATGTTCAGACGATTGGTGACATTTTGAATTTCAACTGCTATGCTGAACGCCCAGGTTTTAAAATTGAATCGAACGTTGCTTGAAACATCCGTTCTAAAGTAATCAGGAACGTGTAAACTGTAAGCACGATCGTTGTATAGTACTTCACTTCCCAGTTGTACAGAGGCTGCTTCATTGATTGGGGTATAACGGTTACCACCTCGCAACGTAATTCTTGTATTCATTCCCCAACTATTTTTCTTATTTTTTCCGAAATGAAATTCGTAACCTCCCAAAGCATTCAACATATAATTTCCATTGAAGCGCGTGCTTTTCCATTTTCCATCACCCATATTGTATTCAGATTGGAACAATGAACCAGTGAACAGGAAAAAGTAATTTTTTGAAAAAAATTTCTCAACAGTAATTTCAACGCCATAATTTCTTCCAAAACCTTTATTTGCAAATGTTGTTCTTGTAATTCCGGCACTGAAATTCAAAATGCTTTCTACACTTCCACTCGTTGTGTCAACCGGAACGTTATACAAATACTGAAAATATGCTTCTGCTTTTAAACGCGTATTTGTACCAAAACTCCAATCGTAACCAGCAACAGTGTGTAAAGAACGCGTCAAACCAAGATTGTAATTTGGTTGTGTGTAATTTACAGAATCTGAATAAGTTCTGGCTAAATAAACTGAAATCGGTTCAATGCGACTGTGCAATCCAGCTCCAAAATTGAAGCTTTGTTTGGGCTTAAATCGCCATTGTAATCCGATTCTTGGTTCGATAGTGGCTTGTTTGTTCAAAATGAAATAACTATGATGAAAACCAGTATTCACATCTAAATTACTCGTGATTTTGTATTTCCATTGCGCATACGCTTGCACCAAACCTGTGTTTCCTTTTTCGTCAATAAAAGTTCCTTGTTGCCCAGAACTTAAGTCCAAGCCTTTTGAGAGAATGTTGTAATAATATTGACTGTAAATCATACCTGTTCGTAAGATGTTCTTCGCATTGAATTTATGATTTACAAAAACATTTACACGCGCCGTATTGTACGTGAATCGTTCGTCGTAAGCTGTTTTCAAGGCATAATTTTGATCTAAGGAATCGAGACGGTATTCCAAATCATCTTCTGAAACGGCAGCCACTGTTTTAAGATACATTTTTTGATTTTTGAAAAGATATGTATGAGTAATTCCAGTAGAACCTACGATTTGATAGTTATTGTCCTGAAAATGATCGGAGCGCATCGACCATTGAGTAGAGTCTTTAATAGCTAATTCACCTGCTTTTGAAATTCCTCCCAATCCCCAAAATGTAAAGGTTCCAGCTTTGCCTGCGGGTAAATTAAAATTGAAACTCAAATCTTGAAATTGAGGAACAAGTGCATTTTCTACAATTGGAAGTCCAATAGCATTGAGCATAATCAAAGTGGAGTAGCGGTAATTTATCAAATAAGAACCGTTGTATTTTTTACTAAACGGACCTTCCAATGACGCTTGCATTCCCAAGATTCCAACTTGAAACGAATATTCTCTTTTCTGATAATTTCCTTTTCGAAATTTTATATCAAAAACGCCCGAAAGTGCATTTCCATATTCTGCTGGAAAAGCGCCCGTAAAGAAATCCGAGGAACCTAAAATTTGACTACTTAGAATACTGATTCCACCTCCGGATCCACCTTCACCATTACTAAAGTGATTTGGACTGGGTATTTCTATACCTTCAACGCGCCACAACATTCCTCTAGCGGAATTTCCACGAACGATGATTTCATTACTTGCGTCGTTGCTTGTATTCACACCTGCAAATGAAACTGCCATTCGCGCTGGGTCGTTGAAACTTGCAGCATATCGTTGTGTTTCCTCCACATTAAATGAACGAACACTCACGGTGGCCATATCGTTTAAAGGTTTCTCTTTTCCGCGATTCGCCTTCACAGTTACAACATCTAAATCCTTCACACTTTCTGCAAGGTCGATGTTTAAAATGAGTTCCTTCCCACTCGCCACTTGCACTTGTTGCATTTTCCCATCTTCATAACCTGTGTAAGTAATGCGAATATCATATCGACCAATCGGAACATTTGAAATGGAGAAATAGCCGTCTTTATCACTTATTGCTGCTAATAATGGTTCTGTATTCAAAAGAATAACTTTTGCGCCAATCAGCGGTGTTTTTGTGTCTTGATCAAGTATACGTCCTTTAACGGTTTGGGTGAAGGTTTGAGCTTGAAATGAAAATATAAGTAAAGAAAAAAGTAAGAATATTGTTGTTTGAAACAAATAATTCAAAGGTCGATTTTGATTCATTTTAGCTCGCAGTTAGAAAGACAAAATTGTTTCTAAATATAATCAAAATACAAGAAAATCAACGAAATGTGTTTCTCTAATGATTTATAGAGTCTACATTGACACCTTCGTGTTTTTGCTTGAACATTAATCCAAACAAAACAGCTACAACAAGCGAATAGATTGCAAATAAAGTCCAAGCTCCTGACCAGTCTGTTTGACCATTTGGTAAAAGGTAGAATTTTTCGATGATTTTACTACTTGCAATTGTTCCGAAAAATGCTCCAAAACCGTTTGTCATCATTATGAATAATCCTTGTGCACTTGAACGAATTTTTGAATCTGTTGTCGTTTCGATGTACATTGATCCTGAAATCAAGAAGAAATCAAAGGCCATTCCGTAAACAATACATGAAAGAACAATAAAAATTGTTCCTAAAGATGTTCCTCCGATAGCAAAGAATCCGTAACGTAACACCCAAGCGATTAAAGCCAAGAGCATTACTTTTTTCATTCCGAATCTTTTCAGAAAGAATGGAATAGTTAAGATAAAAATCGTTTCTGAAACTTGAGAAATTGAGTAGATAATTGTTGAATATTTTTCTACTGTTGAACCTTTTGTAAAGCTGCTTAAATAAGCATCACCGTACATATTAGATAATTGTAAAGCAGCACCCAATAACATTGAAAATAGAAAAAACAACGCCATTTGGTAATTTCCAAATAATTTAAAGGCATCTAATCCAAGCATTTCGATGATGGATTTTTTCTCTTCTGTTTTACCTTGCGGTTCACAAGCTGGTAATGTAAACGCGTAAATTCCTAATAATATCGCAATGGTTCCAGCGATTACAAACTGCATAGAGTTGTCTTTGCTTCCAGAAAGGTTTGTGGTCCACATTGCTAAAATGAAACCAACAGTTCCAAACACACGAATAGGAGGGAAGTCTTTTACAACGTCTCTGTTATACATTTTTAATATGCGATACGATACAGAGTTTGAAAGTGATATGGTTGGCATGTAACAAAGCATCGCAGCGAAAATTACCCAATACAATAAATCGTATTCAGGCATTTTTGCAAGGGAAGGAAATTGTGTTTGAATCCAAGCCAGATTTGGAACGAGTAATAAAATTGCGCCATAAGATAAATGTAGCAAACCATATAAACGTTCGGCACGCATCCATTTGTCAGCGATGATTCCAATAATTGAAGGCATTAAAATTGAGGAAAGTGCAAGCGTTGAAAAGATAGCGCCAAATTGACCAAACGACCAACCTTTTCCTTCTGTACAATAAGTCCCAATGGTTGTTAACCAAGCTCCCCAGACAAAAAACTGGAGAAAGCTCATGATAGTTAAGCGATATTTTATTCCTGAATTAGTTGCGTCTATTGATTTCATCGCGGAGTTTTGAGGCTAGTTCATAATCTTCATTCTCTATCGCCTCAGTCAACTGTGCTTGAAGTTCCTCAATAGAAACAGCTTCCATTTCATTGATTTCATTTTCTATTTCATCATCATCTTCGTCGAAATCAAAATCGAGGTCTTCACTTCCTCCAACTTCCTCTAACACATTAGAGAGTGTAAAAATTGGAGCATTGAAACGCACACCTACAGCTATTGCATCAGATGTGCGTGAATCAATTTCTGTTATTGCGTTGTCTTTTTCACAAATAATCTTCGAGTAAAAAACCCCTTCATGAAATTTATAAATTAGGATTTCGCGAACTGTCACACCATAGGATTTACAAAAAGTTTTAATTAAATCGTGCGTCAAAGGTCGATTAGGAACCATTTTTTCTAATTCCACAGCAATCGCTTGGGCTTCAAATCCACCAATGACGATGGGAAGTTTGCGTTTGCCTGCAGATTCAACCAATGTTAACACATACGAGCCTGATTGTGTTTGACTGTATGCAATTCCAGTAATATCTAATTTAACTTTTTGCATGAAAACCAGCGGTGTTCCCTTTAAAATATTAGTGTTGTAAAGCTTTGAATTTCTTAATAGCTTCATTTAATTTTGGAACAACATCAAAAGCATCACCAATTACACCGTAGTCGGCTGCTTTAAAGAAAGGAGCTTCTGGATCTGTGTTTACAACAACAATAACTTTCGAACCGTTAACACCTGCCAAATGTTGAATTGCACCTGAAATTCCAACTGCAATGTATAAATTTGGACGAATGGCAACACCTGTTTGACCAACGTGTTCGTGGTGAGGTCTCCAACCAATATCCGCCACTGGACGCGAACAAGCTGTTGCTGCGCCTAATAACTTAGCTAAATCTTCAATCATTCCCCAATTTTCAGGTCCTTTCAAACCTCTTCCAGCTGAAACAACCAATTCCGCTTCTGGCAATGGAATTTCTCCCTCAGGTTTTTTAGTCGAAATTACTTTAATTGCTGCTGCACCTCCTTGACCAGAAGTTTCTTCAACTGAACAAGCTGCACCTGAAACTTCAGGTTGAATGCTATTTGGCAACAATGAAATGATTCTTTAGAAGAATTTACTTTCACTGCACCCATAGCTTTTCCTGAGAAAACATTCACTTTCACAGTTCCGTCAGCTTCTGGAACAGAAATCGCTCCTGAAATCAAACCTGCCTTTAATCTTACTGATAATCTTGGAGCTACTGCTTTACCAATTAAATCATGCGAAAAAACTACTGTGTTTGCTCCAACTGATTGTGCAACCGAAGCAATTAAACGTGTCAATTGTTGTGCATCTTCACCGTCAACACTTCTGTCAACAATTACTTTTGAAGCACCATATTCTCCAAGAGAAGCTAAAAGGTCTGCGCTTGCATTACCATTGGTTACAACAGTAACGTCAGCACCTAATTTTTTACCATAAGTAACAGTTTCCAAAGCTGATTTGGAAAGACCATTTGTTGAATTAACATATACTAATATCATGAGAAATCTTTTTGACGGTTATTAAATAACTTTTGCTTCGTTGTGTAACAATTCTACCAACTCATCCATATTATCTGGACTAATCATTTTTACTGCTGATTTTGCATTTGGCATCGTGTATGAAACATAACTTGTCAAATCTTCAACAGCAACTGGAGCAACAACCGTTAAAGGTTTTGTTCTTGCAGCCATGATACCACGCATGTTTGGAATACGTTGTTCAGCCATTCCTTTCGCACAAGAAACAACTGCTGGAGTTGAAACTTCTACTACTTGAACGCCACCTACGATTTCTCTTTCCAAAGTAAGAGTTGTACCGTTCACATCTAATTTTTCTGCTAAAGAAACAAAAGGTAAATCCAATGCTTCAGCAATCATACCTCCAACTTGAGAACCATTGTAGTTAATCGTTTCCTTACCTGTTAAGATTAAGTCAAAACCATTAACTTTCGCGTATTCTGCAATTTGAATCGCTGCATAATAAGCATCTTTTGGATCTGCATCAATACGAACTGCTTCGTCAGCACCAATTGCTAGTGCTTTTCGGATTACAGCTTCGTCAGCTGCAGCGCCAACCGTTACGATGGTAACTTGACCACCACCAGCTTCTTTAATTTCCAATGCGCGAACAAGTGCATACCACTCGTCGTAAGGATTTACAATGTATTGAACTCCGTTTTCATCAAACTTCGTATTACCATCTGTAAAGGCAACTTTAGAAGTCGTGTCCGGAGACTTACTGATACAAACCAAAATTTTCATTCTCTTTCGTTTTTAGTGGTGCAAATTTAAGGAAATAAATCTTTTGAAATGACCTAATTTCCTTTACAATTAGTTAATATTTAGTTCAATCGATGGATATTCGTTAGTGTAAAAATAAATTTGATATCACTGCGAACAATACAGCTGAGAAAAACGTTAGTAAAGCCACTTTTTTTAATTCTGGGTCTAAGTTCGTTGGCTCTTCTGTTGCAAACACTTTTTGCAGGTGAAACAATAATAAAATTGAAGGCATTATTGCAATGAATAGAAAGTAATTAAAAGTTAAATAAGCGAGACTTAAAACGGTAAAAAACCAAGTTGCAAAGCCGCCAATGATTAAAAAAGCATGGTAGTTTTTACCTCCTTTGTAACCTAATTTCACCACCATAGTATTTTTCCCCGACGATTTATCGTTTACATGGTCGCGCAAATTATTCAAGTTCAGAACTGCTGTACTCCACAATCCAATACTAATTGCTGGAAATAATACCAACCATTCGAAAGTTAATCCATACAATGAAAAAACACCTAGTACACTCACCATTCCAAAGAATAGAAATACCATAAGGTCACCAAGTCCACGATATCCGTATGCATTTTTTCCAACTGTGTAAGTGATAGCAGCAAGAATACAAAGCAAAGCAAGAACGCCGTAAAAGATTAAAAGTTCTTTAGTTAGATTGTGTGAACTCACATAAATCAAAGCGCCCGCTGAAAGAAGCGATAATAAAGCGCAGATTCCCATTCCAACTTTCATCTCTGATTGCGAAATTGCACCTGATTGCACACTTCGCATCGGCCCAACACGATTTTGATTGTCGGTTCCTTTTTGGCTGTCTCCTAAGTCATTTGCAAGATTTGATAATACTTGAAATCCAATTGTGGTGGTGATTGCAAGTATAAAAATAGATATATCCCATTTATCCAAGATGGCTGCCAATGCCGAGCCAACAATGATTCCGGAAACAGAAAGTGGTAAAGTTCGCAATCGAAATGCCTCAATCCAAGCTTTTGTTTTTGTCATTGGACAAAGATAAATGATGCATTCTAAACTATTCTAAATTCCTTAAAATTTTAATTTTTGAACAAAAAAGGTCGAAAATGAACAAAAATCAATCGTTTTATCACCAAAACTTTACGATTTTGTTAAATTATTGATGAACGGTTTTTTTGTATTGATTCTTTTATCTAACTTAATCAAAAATTCCACCTTCTAAACCTTAAGCTATGAAACGCATTTTGTTTTTTTTGCTTTTAACTTCTTCGACAGCTGCGTTTGCGAGCGAAACATCATTGAGAATTCTAAGTTGGAATATAAAGATGTTACCTAGACAGTTTAATACTTTCATCAAGCATTTTCCGTTGCAGCGTTCCAATATCATTCCTGAATTGTTGAACAATGATTCTGTGGATGTAATCTGTTTTCAAGAAGCCTTTGATAGAAGAGTGAACAATAAGTTGATAAAAGCGCTTTCAGCTAAATTTCCTTACGTTATTGGACCTGCAAACGAGCGAACAGGCAAATTGAAATTGAACAGCGGTATCATTTTCTTCAGTCGTTTTCCAATGGAAAAAATTGGTAGCATTGTTTTTGACGATTGTGGCGAAGAAAATTGCATGGCGCAAAAAGGAGGATTGCTTGTAGAAGTTACGGTTAAAGATAAAAAAATTCAAATATTGGGAACACACATGGACGCCAGTTCAGATGAAAAAATTAAGGAAAGTCAATTGAAACAGCTCGGTAATCTGTTAGAGAAATACATTAAAAATGCTGTTCCACAGTTGATTTGTGGTGATTTCAATATTGAAAAGTCTAACAAGTCTTTGTACCAAAAGATGTTGAGTTTCTTAAAAGCAGACGACGGTCCTTTGACAGGTGATTTGCAATATACTTTTGATCCATCAAAAAACGACATGAATTACGACAATGAATCGCCTAAATTGATAGATTTTATTTTATATCGCTCTAATGGATTCAAGGAAAAAATGTTCCAGCGTAAAATACAACGTTACGAGAAAAAATGGAATAAAAAGCAATCTGACTTATCGGATCATTTTGCAGTGTTGTTGGAAATGGAATTGTAAATTATTTCGGTCTTTTGTAAATCGGAACAGTGGAGCAAGGTTCGCCATACATTAAAGATAGAATGTGTGGTTGAATGTGATTCAATAAAGTAATCATTGCAAATTCTGGCGAAGGAATATCACTGCAACCTTTCACTATAACACGTTTTTCTTTCAATTCTTCAAGATTGATTTGCTCAATATTCTCTTGAATGATTTGTTTTTCTAAATCCAAACGATTTCCAAAAATTGCCTTTTTTGCTATTCCATTTAAAGAAGAAGCAACGAGCATAAAAGCCCAAGTTGGTACAATTGCGTCTGCTGAACAATGAATATAAACACATTTGTCAGTGAATTTTGACCAATCTTCTAACTTGATCCATTCTCTGAAATCCTTTTCTTTTAAGATTAAACCTTGCCACAATTGTGAAGCAATGTCAATTCCAACGATTTCGTTTTTCGGTTTGAAATCTGCCAAATCTAATTGCACCAAACCACTTTCTTTGACTTTATTTCTGATTTCTTCCATGCAACAAAGATAGATGTTTCCGATTGACATTTTCAAATCAAATTTCTCAATGAAACATAAATTCAAACTGAAACAGCATTGTATCAGTCAGAATGTCAGTCTTTTTTCGAAGGCACATTGTTTGACAAGAAATGAAATCTATGAAAAACAATCCTATTTTGAAGACCATTTACGCAATGCAATTCCACCTGCAATTTTAGTTGTTGCACTTATGTGGATTGTTTATTGGGCGGATTTTCTTTTCCTGTATGATTTTCATAAATTAGGTGTTTTACCAAAATCAATTTCAGGTTTGAAAGGAATTCTGTTTATGCCTTGGATTCATGCGCACCAAGATTTCAAACATATTTTAAATAATTCAGTTCCTATCTTTTTGTTGTTGACCTTGCTTTTTTATTCTTACAAGGATGTTGCATTAAAAGTGTTTTTAATGAGTTGGTTTCTGACGGGTGCATTGCTTTGGATTTTTGCTGAGAACAAAGGTTCATTTCACATTGGAATGAGCGGTGTGATTTACAGTTTAACTGCATTTTTATTTACTTCGGGTGTTCTTCGGAAATTTTTACCACTTCAAGCTTTGTCCTTATTTATTGTTTTCATTTATGGAAGTTTGATTTGGGGAATTTTTCCAACAAGTGCTCGTATTTCTTGGGAAGGTCATTTTATGGGTATGTGTGTCGGAATTGTTTTAGCTTTTGTTTACCGTCAGGAAGGGCCTCAACGACCAAAGTAT
>RFNX01000310.1 GCA_009926905.1 Flavobacteriales bacterium | reverse complement strand
ATGGATCATCTTAGTTCCAGTGTCTGCTTTTTGATAATTATTTGTAATTGCAATTGAATAAAATTCACCCGATGAATTATCCCCTTGTAAAATGCAGCTTGGATATTTCCAAGTAATCGCAGAACCCGTTTCAACTTGCGTCCAAGAAATTTTTGCGTTGCGTTCGCAAATTCCACGTTTTGTCACGAAGTTAAATACGCCTCCTAATCCATTTTTGTCGCCCGGATACCAGTTTTGAACCGTCGAATACTTGATTTCTGCATTTTCCAAAGCGATCAACTCAACAACTGCTGCGTGCAATTGATTTTCGTCGCGTTGTGGTGCTGTACAACCTTCCAAATAAGAAACGTAAGCACCTTCGTCAGCAACAACAAGTGTGCGTTCAAATTGTCCTGTACCCCCAGCGTTGATGCGGAAATACGTTGAAAGTTCCATTGGACAACGAACACCTTTAGGAATATAGCAGAAAGAACCATCTGTAAAAACAGCTGAATTCAAAGCTGCGTAGAAATTATCAGTAGTTGGAACAACAGTTCCCATGTATTTTTTAACCAATTCAGGATGTTCTTGAACTGCGTCCGAAAACGAGCAAAAAATAATTCCTAATTCGCCTAATTTTTCTTTGAAGGAAGTAGCCACTGAAACGGAATCCATCACGAAATCGACAGCAACACCAGTTAAGCGTTTTTGTTCTTCCATCGAAATTCCCAATTTCGCCATAGTGGCTTTCATTTCAGGATCTACATCGTCCCAAGACTCGTATTTTTTCGTTTGTTTCGGAGCAGAATAGTAAGCAATTGCTTGAAAATCTGGTTTTGTGTAATGAACGTGCGCCCATTCAGGTTCTGTCATTGTTTTCCAAATTGCAAAAGCTTTCAAGCGGTGTTCTAACAACCATTCCGGTTCGTTTTTCTTACTAGAAATCAATCGAATAATGTCTTCGTTTAATCCAATTGGAACAGTGTCCGTTTCAATATCTGTAACGAAACCAAATTTATATTCTTGATTTTCGAGGTCTTTCGCTAACTCGTTTTCTGTATAATTTGCCATCGCGTCTGATTAAACTGAAAAAGATTCACCGCAACCGCACGTTCTATCGGCATTTGGATTTTTAAAAACGAAACCTTTTCCGTTTAAACCACCTGAAAAATCAAGAGTTGTTCCCAATAAATACAAGTAACTTTTAGTATCAACGACTACTTTCATTCCGTTATCTTCGAATGTTTTATCGCCGTCCTTTTCTTCGTTGTCAAATGTTAGTTGGTACATCAAACCAGAACAACCTCCACCTTGAACACCAACACGTATGAAATAACCGTCTTTGCCTTCGTCCTCCATCAATCTGATTGCTTGCTTTTTAGCAGTGTCTGTGACCGTGATCATAGCTTCTTTTTATTTAGATTAAATATAAATAAGATAAAATTTGAATGCAAAAATACCACTTTTATGGTATTGTAGCAAATATTTTCTTTAAACATTGTAATTCCAAGAAGGTTTAGAAATAAGGTATTTTAATTTTTTAGCTTTATCTGAAATGTTCCAATTCTTGAATCTGCTTTATAGTAGTCCGTTGAAATGATTTGAGCACCACTTTTTATAGCAGCATTGAAACGTGTGTAATCATTTGCTCTCGCCTCTAAAGTTCCTGCATCCGAGCGTGTTCGAACGATGTATTTTCCTGTCAAGGCTTCAATTTCTTGCTCGTTTCCAATTGGGTCGTTTTTAACTATAAAAGCTGTATTTTCACCATTCGGAGGATTGTAAACAAACATCGGACGATCAATACTTTTTTGCTGATATAGTTCTTGATTGTCGCCTTCCAAAATGAAAATAAATTTCCCCAAACAATCGTTCAATAGAGGCCATCCTTGTTCATTCAAACGTTCTTTAATTGTTGGGAAATTGGCTTTTAAATCCATTGGTTTAAAGATTTTATCGGCAGGTAGAATTTCTAGAATCTCTTTATCTAAATCTAAAAACGCTTGTTCGCCAAAACGTAAGGCGCGTTTAAAACCTAAAAATCGAAGAAAACCCGATTCATCTCCGGGATTAAAGCCCTTGGATTCTATATTTACAAAAATAGGAGTGTGGTTCGGGTGGGCATCGCTCCAATTTTTCAATTCTGTCAATACCTGTTTGAACGTCAAGTAATTCGTTTCGTAATCTACATCCGCAATATGTAAGACTTTGAATCCCGGTTGTTTCATCAATGGGTCTTTTACTTTTTGACGCAAACCACAAATTAATTTGTTTACTTTTCTTTTACGATACAATCCACCTTTTGGGTCGTAATTTACATCGATTTCAATACCGCGAATGTTGTATTCATCAAATTGTTGGGGTAAAGGGATGTGCCCATAATCCATTTGTTCAGGATCGTTGGATGCTCCTAATTGCTTCTTGAATTTGGAAAGAAATTTTATTACCTTTTTGTCTGGATTCTTTTTATAGCTGTTATGTGACGCTAAAACTTTGTATTGATTTAAGCGTAAATTTTCGTCAGCTTGAGAAAATCCAAGTACAGGAAAAATGCAGATAAGAAGTAGCCGAAAGAGATTCATAACAACGCAAATTAAAGGTTGTATAAATTTAATCAACTCAAATTGTATTCCAACATTTTATGAAATTAGTTTGGAAAAAGCTTAATACCCTTCAAGAAGATTTTCGTCCACCATATTTGGCAAGGTCACTTTCAATAGTGGTTCAGCTTCCATCGCCCGTTTGATGGCAAAAATCGCATTTTCATTGCGCGCCCAGTTTCTTCTTGCTATTCCATTGTTGACGTCCCAGTGCAACATCATTTTCAAGTTTCTATCAGTATCAGCACTTCCATCTAACAACATTCCGAAACCACCATTGATTACTTCTCCCCAACCAACGCCGCCGCCATTGTGAATGGAAACCCAAGTTGCACCGCGGAAACTATCGCCAATCACATTTTGAATCGCCATATCAGCCGTGAATTTTGAACCGTCGTAAATATTGGACGTTTCACGATAAGGAGAATCTGTTCCTGAAACATCGTGGTGATCGCGACCTAAAACTACAGGTCCAATTTCATCATTTGCAATTGCTTTATTAAACGCTTCCGCAATACGCATTCTACCTTCTGCATCTGCATATAAAATACGTGCTTGCGAACCAACTACTAATTTATTTTCTTGTGCGCCTTTGATCCATTGAATGTTATCCGCCATTTGTTGTTGGATTTCTTCAGGACTCGTCAACATCATTTCTTCTAAAACTTTACAGGCAATCGCATCTGTTTTTTCTAAATCTTCTGGTTTTCCTGAAGCACAAACCCAACGGAATGGAC
>RFNX01000259.1 GCA_009926905.1 Flavobacteriales bacterium | reverse complement strand
CTAGCGCTAGCAGCAATGGGCGCATTTGTGGGTGCAGCGCAAGCTCAGTCAAGCGTAACTGTATACGGACTTATCGATGCTGGTGTAGGTTCATCCAGTATCACGGCTGGTGCGAATGGAGCAAATACCATCAAACAAAACTTTGTCGGCGGCTTCACGTCAGCTAACGGAACAGGTATGGAAGCTGGATCGCGTTTGGGATTCCGTGGAACGGAAGATCTTGGCGGAGGCCTCAGAGCAGGATTTGTTTTGGAAACGGCTATAAATTATTCAAATACTCAGAGTACAACTACAGCACCAGTAGCAAATGACAATACACTTGCCAATGGATCAACTATGTTTGGTAACGTACGTAACGCATATGCATCCCTTGGTTCTGGCTCATTTGGCGAATTGCGCATTGGTACTCAAGATTCTTTATACAAAAACATAATCGGCTTTTATGATCCAACTAAAGAAGCAAATATTACCGGTGGAGTAAGCTTGACTCAACAGGGCATGACAACACGCTTCGCACAAGCAGCAACATATCAGGCGCCAACTATGGCCGGCGTAACCGTTAGAGCGCAGTACGCAAACGACGGTAGTACATATGGAAACACAGGCGCTACACAAGTCGCTACTACAAATAATGCATGGTCGCTTAGCGCCAAGTTTGATCAGGGCCCTCTAAGCATTGGCGCTGTTTATGAAGCACGACTTCAATTCACACCTACAGCTGGTACAGCAAATTCCGCAACAGCGCTGCTTCCAAACTTAACTAGTACTGCAAACATACCAAGCATTAATACCTATGCAGTTGGAGCGGAGTACAACTTCAATGTTGTTAAGCCAGCTATCCAGTATTACAACCAGAAATGGAATTCCACTACCCAAGCATCAACGGGAACAGTTTCAGGCGTACAGGCGGGTTTAACAGCACCAGTTACCCCGACAGTATCGTTGGTTGCCTCCTACATTGCTGGAAAAATAACTAATGCTGGCTCTGACCTTTACAACACAGCAGGTTATCAAGCCCAAGTTAACTATGCACTTAGCAAGCGCTCGAGACTTTATGGTATCTGGGGACAAACAAACTGGAATAGCCAAAGAACTGCCACCACGGCAGATGTTAAGGTTCAACAGTATGGTATCGGAATGTTGCATACATTCTAAATTTACTTAGTTGTTAGAAATCAAACCCGACCTATAAAATAGGTCGGGTTTTTTTTAACACTACTTTAGCAGCGTAAGTACTAAATGATTAAAGAAGAAATGGAATTAGCCATTAAAGTATTTCTTAACGGAAGCCCTGAAACTGCATTAAAAAAATTTGAGGAATTATTAAGCAAGAACCAAAAAAATATAGATTTGCTATATAACTATGGATGCATTTTGGGGGAGTTAGAGTTATACGAAAAAGAACAAAAAGTTTACAAAGAAATACTTAAGCTTAATCCGTATGATGTAGAGACTCTTATAAACCTCAGTGTTTCCTTGAATGCGACAAAAGAATTCAATGAATCAATTTCATACGCCAATAAAGTAATAAATATAAATGATGGAATTTACCAAGCATATGAGGCAAGGGGAATAGCAAAATTAGGGGCAACAGACATAGAGGGAGGCGTACAAGATTTTAAAAAATGGATAAATTTAATCTTAAAAGAAGATAAAAACCAAAAAATTAAAGTTTTTTTAGAGGACTGTATTGAGTTAATCAACATTCCACCAATTTTTGAAGACCGAGAGGAAATTGAAGCAATAAGAAGCAGAATTGAAAAACAAACGGATAA
>RFNX01000229.1 GCA_009926905.1 Flavobacteriales bacterium | reverse complement strand
AAACCCGTGTTAGCGGTTCGTTGTTTTTTCTGTCTGGTTTCTTGCAATTCTAAATCCAAGGTCGTCAATTTTAAATATTAATGGATGGCTTCTTCTTCGAGTTGTCGCCATTACACTTCGTTCTTCGTCAGCCCAACCGCCACCTCTGAAAATTCTGTATGAACCGTAAACTGTTTCGTCATAAATGTCCGAACACCATTCCCAAACATTGCCAAGCATATCGTATAGTCCCCAAACATTTGCTTCCTTCTGTCCAACAATATGCGTTGTCTTTTGTGAGTTTTCTTTATACCAGGCAATGTTATTTAGTTCTCCATATCTAATCCCAATTGTGCCAGCTTTACAAGCATATTCCCATTCCGCTTCTGTCGGCAAACGAAATCCATTTGCTGTTATATCAAATGCAATTTCCTCGTTGTCCTCTGCTATTGAATAACAAGTATTCAGTCCCATTTGGATTGATAACTTATTACAAAAGAATACTGCTTCCTTCCACGTAACTGTCTCAACAGGATGTCTGTTTCCTTTGATTGTACTTGGGTCTTCATTTGTTATTGCAAAATATAACTCTTGTGTTACTGGAAATTTTGCAAGCAAAATCGGTTTTATCTCAACAGTCCATCTTTGTTTTGTTCTGTCGTCTCTCAATTCAATTTCTCCACTTGGTATTTCCACCATTTGGCTGTCAAAAGTTGAAATGTCAAATATGTTAATTACTTCTTTGGTCACTTGCTATTTTTATTGGTCAATGATTGTCAGTTTGGTGGTCGTCTTACAATGACCGCTAACTAGTAAATTTACGAACTGCGTCAACTTCCGCTATAGTTTGAATTGAATTTATTTTGTTAAGTTGCTTAAATTCAATAATATAAATAGTTTTAGTCGTTTGATTGGTTTTTGTTGTTGAAGTAGTATTAAGCATTTTATTAGTTATTTTATGTTGAACAAACATACTTTTATTTCGATTGCCAGAATTTATAAAATTTGTATTCCGTGATTTTGAATTTCTTTGTAAAAATCAGCATCATCGAAATCCTTTTCAATTATTATGGGTTCAATTCTATCGTCAATTTGTCGACGTAGTTTCCAAAGTAAAGGATGAATTGAAAAAAAGTCTCCATCTAATTTATTAACCAAAATTGCAACATCGATATCGCTATCGTCTCTATTCGTTTCTTTGGCAAATGAACCGAAAAGATATATTTTGTCAAATTGCATGTGTTGTTTTAGTAAATTACTGTATTGCTTTACTTTAGCGATAGCTTCTCCTTTATCCATAATTGAAGGGATTTCGTATTATTAATTAATTCAATACACTTTTTGTCTGTTAAACTTCGCAACAACCTTTCTTTGTGAGAAGGGTAACGAGCTTCAATATTCAGCGGTTCAATCTCATCAATAAATTCTTTTTGGAATTCCTCAAATGATTCATAAAAACCACCTTTTTTAGCTAAGTAGGAAAGACTATGTGTAAAAGGTGCTGTTTCAGGATTTAATTTTGTGAAATAAGCTTTAAAAATTTTTTCAATTGTTTGATGACACATAAAACCAACATACAAATAGCGCTTACTTTTAAGCATAGCTTCGGCTGTTTCTAGATCATAATCAGACAACTCAATCCAATAATTGATTTTCTTTTCCATTTATTTTTAAATAAAACAAGTTTTAGATTAGATTCAAACCGTTTTTGATATACTTTTCTATCTTTCTTTTCAAAGATAAAAATTCATTTCAAATATCCAAGCCATCCATTGGACTTTTAAGTTGATCAAAACCTTAGTTGTCACGTGGGTGTAAACTTAACTTCGTTGCTGCTTCGCGGTCAGTTGTTTTACTACTTGAATGCCCCAATAAATTTTGACTGTAAACTAAATATTTTTCATTAGTATTCCAGATTTAGAAATACAGAAAATTGTAGAAGAAAAATAAAAATGTCCTATATCAAGGTCTAAAACGATTGATCATGATTATTTTTGACCGACCAACCTTGGTTTACCTGCTAATTTTGAATCAATGTAAATTCTCAATTGTTCAAACGTCATATCTTTCGTTTCAGAATGAATTTTGTCTCTAATATCTCGCATCATTTTCACTGCATCAAATTCTTTTTCTTTATTTTTATTCTTTTCCATAATCAATTAGGTCTTTTGGATTTCTTATTTCTAATAAGTTGTAACCATTTTTCAAATTTACTGCATTATAACCTTTAATTCGTGTGAATTTTACAATGTGCTTAAAATTCCAACTTGCTAAAACATCAACATTATTTATGGTTGCCAATGCAATGTGATAGCAATCTTCAATACTTGTAGGACCGACAACATTTTCTTTCACATAAAGCTCACCAAGTTCTTTAGCTTCAATCGTTAAGGATACACGTTCAAAAAAATCATCAGGATATTGGTAAAGTAAGTTTTTAACCCTTTCTGGTGCTCTTTCCAATTCGATATCTAATAAATCTGAAATAATAAAAATGACTTCTCTGTCAATGAGGCGTTTAAAAAGCAGTTGAGTTTCAACCTCAAATTCTGTGTCAAAAAATCATCCAACTATCGAAGTGTCAATGTAAATTCTGTCTTTTTTCATTACTAAAAAAATAGGTTTAAAGTTTAAGCTTTTCCCAAATGTATAAAACTAGTTTATTTAAATAATTTTTTGTTCAGAAGAAAATTTAATTTAAATTCAAAATTACAATCAGTTAAAAGTCTAAGATTTTGAAAATACAAAATAAACTCTATTCTGCGTTTATAATCAAAGATAAAAATTCATTTCAAATATCCAAGCCATCCATTGGACTTTTAAGCTGATCAAAACCTTTGGTGGTAATGTGAGTGTAAACCTCCGTTGTTTTACTGCTCGAATGTCCCAACAAACTTTGAATGTATCGCAAATTAGTGCCATTTTCCAAAAGGTGCGTAGCAAAACTATGTCTTAAACTATGCACAGTTACACGCTTTGCAATTCCAGCTTTTTTAACCGTTTCTTGAAAAATAGTTTGAATACTACGTGCAGAATATTGGTCACCAAATTGTCCTTCAAATAAATACACTTTTGGACGGTATTTTTTGAAATAGACACGCAGAAAAGTGAGTGTTTTTGTTGAAAGTAAGGTATAGCGGTCTTTTTTGCCTTTTGCTTGTTCAATTCGCAATTGCATTCTTTTGGAATCAATGTCTTTGATTTTTAGATTCACACACTCAGAAATACGCAAACCAGCAGAATAAATTACCATCAAAATTGCTTTGTGTTTGAGGTTTTCAACGTTTTTAAAAATTCGGACAATTTCTTCTTCACTTAAAACAACAGGCAGGGCTTTTTCTTTTTTTGGTCGGTCGATGTTATAAGTTGTCCGTTTTCCTCCTAACACTTTTTCAAAGTAAAATTTAACAGCATTAATGGCTTGGTTTTGGTAAGATGTAGAAACCTTCCGTTCCATCACTAAATGTCGTAGAAACGATTGAATATGACCGTCGTGCAATTGTTCGAGTGCAATTTGATGATGAAAGTTTAAAAAGTCTTCTAAAGCGTTTTTGTAGGTTTTTAAAGTGCTTTCACTGTATCGTAATTCTTTGATCTTCAATACAAAATCTTCGGGTGCTACTTTGTAATTACTAATTTGATTGGCTGAAACACGTTTGATTTTTTGAGACTCTTCGGTTTTTTCCTCTTCTAGAAAACGAAATTTCAAACCTAGCTCTAAAATATGCGATTGAATTTGCTCCAAAAATTGTTCTGAATAAGGAATCGACCACCATTTGTTTTTCGAGTCCCATGAATGATAAGGCGTTTTCTTGATAACATTCATTAAACCCAAATGATAACCAAAAATTACCCTAATTCGTTTAGAATTTGTTTTAAATAGTATTACTTCATTTTTCTGTTTTTCTATTGTTTGTCCAGTTGAAGAAATCGTCTTTTCTTCTTGCTGATGTTCGATAAAGTAATCAATTCGTCCTTTAAAGTGTGTTAAAATTGCATCTAAATTACCAGGATAGTTGGGTATAATCCAATGCAACCATTGTTTGTCCCAACGAACAAATTGAAAGCGGCGTATGAATTCAATATCACTTTGGTTTTTTGGAAGTTTGATGAATATTCTATGTTCATACACTTCAATTTTGATTTGTTCGTATGCTGATTTTGGTATTTGAACATTGGAAGTTTCTAAAGCTGGAAAAACTTTTTTTAAACTATCTAAAACGACTTGCTTGTTTTCAAAAGTGATAGTACCATTTTGCTCTTTAAACGGAATTGATTTTTCTTTTAAAAGTTTTTTATCAAAATCAGTCGCTAAGTCACATAAAATCAGTTGTTTTTGAATTTGGATTGTGCTTGTTTGTAATCTCATTTTCGTTTGTTTTAACTTTAAGTTAGTGAAAAAGATGATTTCTAACAAAAGAAAAGTCAAAAAAAACTTGCGTAAACCCAACTATATTTGAGAATTGAAGCAAAAGGTAAACTTAATTTTGAAACGTCAGTTGACGAATAAAATAAAGAACGCCCCGACGAAAGCGAAAAAGCTTTTTTCTGAGACATTAAGACTTAAAGAAATTAGGACATTAAGACAAAAAGCTTGAGTTTCGTTTAATACGCTCGTTTTGCAATTGATTATGGCGTAGCAAGAAGCAGAACAAACTTGCAGCTGTAAGTGGAGTGGGGAGGTGGTGCGTTGAAGGCGCTAAATAATGTTGAATTTTGAATGCTTAATTTTTAATCAAGAATCCATCGAACTTTTTACTTTTATCTCGATAGCTATCGGGACTTCACTTTTAACTCTTCGTTCTTCACTTTTAACTTATTTTTCAATTATTCCGCATCGATTCCGGATCTTTTGGTCGCAACGCTGCTTTCCACACGAAACCTTTGATGAATTGTTCCTCAGCTTTTATTTCGTCCATTGGGTAGAAAATACCATCGGGTTTGTCGAAATAGGTCACACCACGAACTTCGCCACTATCGAGGTAAATTCTTAAATCAGAAGCAAATAATCGGTTCATTCCCATGCGTTTTTTGGTGATGATGGAGTCGTTTTTTTCTTCGTCTTCGGGATAGAAAATCGTCCACGCATTTCCTTTTACTTCGGCTCGCACTAATTCGTTATTTTTCAGAAAAGCGATCATTTCACGACCTGCAATTTGGTTGTAATATTTTCCAGAATCGATTTCCATTAAAGCACTCGTATTTCCAGTTATGTCAATACGTTCAATAATGGTATCTGTCAAGGTAATTTCCATTAAATCGCCTTTCAATTCAGCATTTTGAGCCCAAACAATAGGGGTAGAGCGTAGGAAAAGTTTGTGTTTATTGGGTTCGTAAATTGCCGTATCACAAATGGATTGTATATTTTTTTGAAATATTTTAACTCCTTGATAACCTGTTATTTTGTCCAGTTTATTTAAAGTATCATTTCGCAGAATCAAACTATCTGCATGAATGAAAATTGTGTCTTTATCTTGCACTTTTACAGCCAATGCATGACCGGTTAAATAGGAAAAATGTTTCCCTTCACTCGAATGTACTTTGTCGCCCACGAAGAACATATTTTGCTCGAAATCTTTATAAAAAACATTGCCTCGACCTTCGTATTCTCCTTTGGTTCCATGGTAATACAAAGTGTCGCCTTTCATGATACTCGTTTTCTGAATCACTTGCGCTTTTTTATACAAAGTTCCTTCTTCTGTTTTTCACATTGTACCAACCTTTGTTGCACAAAATCGTTACGCTATCGTTGATTATTTTCGTCGGACCAAAGAAGTAAGCTGTTTGTTTTTTGTACGCAAATTGCAGTGTATCAGTCGTTATGGCTAAATCGTCTTTCTTGTAATTTACCTTTCCGCTAAAGAAAAAACTTCCTGTTTGTGGATAGAAATAACCGACTTTACTGGTGATTTTTTCGTTCGATAAAATGGATTCGATTTTACCATTGTTTCTATAAATTCCTTTTCCACGTTTCGAATCGTAATCCATGGAATCGGTTGTGATTTTGTATTCTTGATCGCGCACACGCACGTGTCCCCAAAGTTTGGCATATTTCTGTGAACCGTTGTAATTCAAAGAATCACAAAATAAATTGATGTCGTTCTTGCGAATTTGAACATTGCCATAAGCGCGGACAATTTTTTGAGATTCTTGGTAATGCGCTGAATCACAGAACATCGTATTTCCTTGGTAATTGAAACTCACAGTGCCGATTAAGCGATACGTTTTATTGCTTTCGTTGTAAATTACTTTTTCGGAACCTGGCAACAACTCTAAAATGTTCGTTTGCGCGAATAAAAATCCACGTAAAAAAAATGCGCCCATAAGAAGCGCAAATTTTAGAGTATGTGAGAGTTGTATCACGCAGGATTTGCTAATGTTTGTTTACGGTCAGGACCTACAGATACAACGTTGATTGGCACATTTAATTGTTTTTCTAAATAAGAAACGTAATTTTTCAATGCTTCAGGAGCGTTTTCGTACGAATCCAATTCAGTTAAATCGCAGTTCCATCCTTGAATTTCTTCATAAATAGGAACGATTTCTAAATCATTTACATCGAATGGAAAATCGTACACTTTTTCGCCATTTACCAAGTAATGAGTACACACACTGATTTTGTCGAAAATGCTTAAAATATCTGCTTTCATCATCGACAATTCTGTAACGCCATTAATCATAATTGCGTAGCGCATTTGAACTAAATCAATCCAACCACATCTGCGCGGACGACCAGTTGTAGCACCGAACTCACGACCTTCACGACGTATTTCTTCGCCCACTTCGTCCAATAATTCTGTTGGAAATGGACCACTTCCAACACGTGTGCAATATGCTTTAAAAATTCCAATTACTTTTCCGATACGAGTAGGGGCAATTCCTAAACCTGTACACGTTCCAGCAGTTACTGTATTTGAAGAAGTTACAAATGGATACGTACCAAAATCGATGTCAAGCATTGTTCCTTGTGCGCCTTCAGCAAGAACTTTTTTTCCTTCTAAAAAGGCTTTGTTTAAAAAATGTTCGCTATCGACAGCATGTAAAGTTTTAAGCACTTCGATTCCTTCCATCCAAGGACCTTCTAAACTTGCTAAATCGTATTCAAAACCATCGTAATGTTTCAACATCCCAGCATGTTTCTCTACTAAAGCGTGGTATTTTTCTTTGAAATTTGGAGAGAAAATATCACCTACACGTAAGCCGTTTCTTCCTGTTTTGTCCATGTATGTTGGGCCGATTCCTTTCAAAGTGGAACCAATTTTGTTTTTGCCTTTGGCAGTTTCTGAAGCAGCGTCCAACAAACGATGCGTTGGTAAAATTAAGTGTGCTTTTTTAGAAATGTAAAGACGATTTGCGAAGTCGATATTGAAAGGCGCTAATTTGTCCAATTCACCTTTAAAAATCACAGGGTCAATAACAACTCCGTTTCCAACTAAATTGATCACATTTGAATGAAAAATTCCAGATGGAATGGTATGTAGAACGTGTTTATGACCTTCAAATTCCAATGTATGACCAGCATTTGGGCCGCCTTGAAATCGTGCTATAATGTCGTATTGTGGAGTTAAAACGTCAACAATCTTACCTTTTCCTTCATCTCCCCATTGAAGACCTAACAGAACATCTACTTTCATTCTTAGTTGTTAAAATGATTTTTTGCTTCTTCTAATGTTTCACAAATTGTGAATACTTCGTGCATTTTAGTTATTTCAAATAATTTAGCCAAACTGGTATTTGGATTGAGTAAAACCACATCGCCATTTTGAATACGAGAACGCGTCATGGCTTTTACCATAAATCCGATTCCGCTAGAATTGGTGTGTGTTAAACCCGACAAATCGAAAACAATGTTCCAAAGTTTCAAATTGGATAACATGTCATTTGCAGCTGAAATATCGTTTTCAGAAATGATTTTACCTTTCATTTCAAAAACTGAAATGTTTTCGGTTGTTTTTAATTGAATGTCTAGACTCATTTTTTAGGTGTAGCTTTTTTTGTTCCGTAAAAATACAATGAGTGGTGATTGATGTCAACGTTGAATAATTCTTCAATTGTTGCTTTAATCTGTTGAATTCTTGGATCACAAAACTCAATCACTTCGCCAGAATCAGTAAGGATTACATGATCATGTTGCTTGGAACTGTGTGATTTTTCGAATTGTGCTAAATTTTTACCAAATTGATGTTTTCGAACTAAATTACAAGCAATCAAAAGGTCGATGGTATTGTAAAGCGTTGCTCTTGAAACACGATAGTTATGGTTTTTCATTTTAACATAAAGTGATTCTACATCAAAGTGTCCTTCATAATCGTAAATTTCTGCGAGTATGGCAAACCTCTCCGGTGTTTTTCGGTGTCCATTTTGTTCCAAATACGCGGAAAAAATGTCCTTTACTGTTCCTTTTAATTCTGTGTTTGACATAATAAGAGAACAAATTTAAGCAATATATTTTTTTTGTTTTAAAGATACTTTGTCTAACTCATTGAGTTTATTAACACCTTATACACGAATGCAAAAAAAAAGAGGTCCGAAGACCTCTTTCTAAAATATAGTTTGGGGAGATTATTCTCCTTTTTCCATTTTTTCTTTCAAAGCAGACAATGCGTCGAAATCACCAAGAGTCGATTTTTCTGAACTGTTGTTCAAAGCTTTCACTGCTTGATCTGTTGAAGAGCCTCCACCACTTGCTGCTGGTTTTTTACCTGCTTTCGGGGTAGATGGTTTGTCTTCTCCTTCTTCAAACGTTCTTGTATGAGAAACCACGATTTTCTTAGCTTCTTTATTGAATTCAATCACTTTGAAATCTAGAATTTCTTCTACTTTCGCTTGGCTACCGTCTTCTTTTTTCAAGTGTTTTGCAGGACAAATGCCTTCAACACCGTATGGAAGAGAAACAATTCCTGATTTGTCCTTCATGTCGATAATTGTACCGCTATGAACTGAACCTTCAGCGAATGTTGATTCAAATACATCCCAAGGATTTTCTTCTAATTGTTTGTGACCTAGAGAAATTCTTCTGTTATCGCGATCGATTTCCAAAACAACAACTTCTAATCCGTCACCAACTTTACAGAATTCAGATGGATGTTTGATTTTTTTCTGCCATGAAAGGTCAGAGATGTGGATTAATCCGTCAACTCCTTCTTCTAATTCAACGAATACACCGAAGTTAGTGAAGTTACGAACTTTAGCATTGTGGCGTGAACCAACTGAATATTTCACTTCGATATCATTCCATGGATCTGGCATCAATTGTTTGATACCTAAAGACATTTTTCTTTCTTCGCGATCTAATGTTAAGATAACTGCTTCAACTGTATCTCCGATTGCCATGAAATCTTGTGCAGAGCGTAAATGTTGTGACCAGCTCATTTCTGAAACGTGAATCAAACCTTCAACACCAGCAGCGATTTCAATGAATGCACCGTAATCAGCCATAACTACAACTTTTCCAGAAACTTTGTCACCAACATTTAAGTTAGCATCTAAAGAATCCCATGGATGTGGTTGTAATTGTTTCAAACCAAGAGCGATACGTTTTTTATCGTCATCGAAGTCAAGAATAACAACATTGATTTTTTGATCCAATTCTAACAATTCCTCTGGATGCGTTACGCGACCCCAAGAAAGGTCTGTGATGTGAATCAAACCGTCAACTCCACCTAAATCGATGAATACACCGTAAGAAGTAATGTTTTTAACAATACCTTCCAATACTTGTCCTTTTTCAAGACCAGAGATGATTTGTTTTTTCTGCTCTTCTAACTCAGCTTCAATAAG